>JBFFMB010000166.1:0-4716 GCA_041554455.1 Bacteroidales bacterium | reverse complement strand
TTTTCATTCATCCTTGAATAAATCAGCAGCGATTCCATCGGCATATAATTTCCCCTGTGCAGTTAAATAAAGCACACCCTCAATTTTTTCAATTTTTTGGTTCCTGATATGTTTTGTTGCTGAATAAATGAGATGATCATAAAACATGGGTCCAAATGTATTTTTAATATGTTCTAGATCACAACCCCAAGATGTTCGAAGCGAAGTCATGACATATTCATTAAACTGCTGAGTCTCGCTTAAAATCTCTTTTTCGTATTTTTCTTGATGATCAGAATTGCTAATGTATTTTGATATATTCGAGATATTCCATTGGCGCGATCTTCCGTTGTATGAATGTGCCGAAGGGCCCAAACCTAAGTATTTTCCACCTAACCAATAAGTGCTATTGTGTTTCGAGTAGAATCCTGCTTGACTAAAGTTTGAGATTTCGTAATGGATAAAATTATGAGCTTCGCTTTGTTTAATTAGCGTTTCAAAATGCAGAATGCTTTCAGCTTCATTTACTGGAGGCATTTTCTTTTTACGGATCAAAACATCCAAAGCCGTTTTGGGTTCAATCGTTAATGCATAAGCTGATAAATGGGGAATGTTTAAATCAAAAAATGATTGAAGATTATGCTCCCATTTTTCTTTTGTCAAGCCAGGAATTCCATAAATCAAATCAATGCTGAGGTTTTGGAAACCAGCATCTTGAGAGTTTTTAATGGCTTGCAATGCATGTTCTGAAGTATGGACCCGATGTAGAAACATCAGATCATCGTCTAAAAATGATTGGACCCCGATACTTAATCGATTGATTGGGCTTTTTGAAAATGCCTTAATTTTTGCAGAATCTAAATCGTCGGGATTCGCTTCTAACGTAATTTCAGCATCATTGGCTATGCTGTGGTATGTTCTTAATTCATCAAGAATAATTTCAACTTCTTCTTTACTAAGCATAGAAGGGGTTCCTCCTCCGAAGTAAATCGTATTAATTTCTTCATTGTTCAGATAATCCTTTTGTTGGGCGATTTCTTTTTTAAGAGCCTCAATAAATTCAGTTTTATATTTAACGGAGGCTACCGAAAAGAAATTGCAATAGTGACACTTTTGTTTACAAAAAGGAATATGAATATAAATACCGGCCATACATAAAATTATTTGGCAAAGATAGTGGGTATAATAAAACGAGAATTAGTTTCTTTTTCGTAAAACAATGCGGAATATTGTTCCCTGATCGACCATCGATGATTTTACAAAGATTTTTCCTCGGTGATAATTTTTTATGATGCGCTCGGAAAGAGAAAGTCCTAAGCCCCACCCCCTTGTTTTACTGGTAAATCCGGGATTAAAAACCGTTTTGAAATTCTTTTTTGGAATTCCTTTTCCGGTATCAATAAAATCAAGAATAACATATTTATTCACATCAATAATATCAATGGATAGTGAACCAACTCCAGTCATTGCATCCACTGCGTTCTTACATAAATTTTCAACCACCCATTCAAATAAATGCTTATTGATTGGAGCAATAACTACGCTATTTTCCGGCAAATTTATGGTGTATTTTATTTTTTTGGAGGTTCGGCGTTTGATGTACTCAATCGAATCGTAAATAACGGTTACAATGTTTTCGGTCTCTAGTATGGCAGGTGACCCAATTTTTGAGAAGCGTTCTGTAATGCTTTCCAGACGACCTAGATCATTTTCAATTTCAGATAATATTTCTGCATCGACCTCTTTCATTTTGAGGATTTCTATCCATGCAATAATGGATGAAAGGGGTGTGCCAAGCTGGTGTGCTGTTTCTTTTGACATCCCAACCCATACTTGATTTTGTTCAGATTTTCGAGCAGTATTAAATACAAGATAGACGATTAGAAAAAAGAGACCGATCACTAAAAATTGAACATAGGGGTAATATTTTATTTGCCTAAGTAGTGATGAGTGATGATAAAAAATAAGGGTTGTTCCACTATTGGGGAGCTGGATTTCAATCGGTTCATTTTCAAAAGCCATTTCGTCGATAGTGTGCTGTATAAAATCATCATTCTGCATTTTTAGAGAATCAATATTCCCAAAAGCATAAATGTTTTTATGAAGACCATCTGTAACTATAACAGGCACAGATACCGAATTTTCAACGATCTCCGAGAAAAATGATTCAATCAAATCATCTAAAACTTGACGTAGTTCTGTATAAATAGTCGACTCTTTGTAGTAAAGAATGTTTTTTTCCTGTGGTGTAAAATAAATATTGATAGGTGTAAAAGCAGTGAATTGTTTTTTTAAATCGAGATCCATCAAATTTTTAATACTGTTGGTATCAAAATCAACATTTACTGCACTAATTATTGTTCCATCTTCTTTGGTCAATATTACCGGAATTGTTGTATTATTTATGATGATGTTTAAATAAAAGGTAAGATCCTTTGAATTGCTTTCGGTATAAATACGTTTATAGGTTTCCGCTAAAAGCTCGGCTCTTTTTTGTTCTTCTTGTTGAATTTGTTCAAAAAACCGATTGGCATAATTAACCAAATTGGCTTTTCGTTGAATGGCATTGGCCCAAACTTCAACATTGGTGCGTTCATTATCTGCAAAGCGCTGGACGATCAAATTGGTATACCAAAGCGACATCAAAACAATGAGGAATGCAATGATAAACAATCCAATATTCCACCGACGTTTTTGAAGATAAATATTCAAATCAATTAATTTTTAGATTTAATTCAAACGCAAAGCTGAACAAATTATTCTGTAAATGCTCAAATGAAAAACGAATATTCATTTTTTACCTGAAATACTAAGTTAAAAAATAAAGGCTTACCATTTAAGTTTAAACGAATTCTGAATAATAATAACACTTAAATTTGCGTATAACTAAAAAAATAGTTATTATTGCAGCTAAGAACTAGCAAGTTAGTCAAAAGTAAAATTCAAAAAGATGAAAGAACTTACAAAAGCTGAGGAGCAACTCATGCAAATTTTATGGGATATTGAAAAAGGATTCGTGAATGATATCCTCGATAAGCTGCCTCTACCAAAACCTGCCTACAACACCGTTTCAACCATTGTTAGAATACTAGAAAAAAAAGGCTTTGTTGGACATATCGCCTATGGCAAAACGCATGAGTATTATCCACTAGTCAGCAAGCGAGAGTATACCAAAAGCTATTTTAAAGGCTTTATGAATAATTATTTTGGGAATTCATATCAGGCTTTAGCCTCCTTTTTTACCAACGAAAACAATCTTAGTATTGAAGAATTGGAAGAGATTCGATCATTAATGGATAACGAAATTAAAAAGCAACAAGAGAGTTAAAACCCAACATCTATGAATGCAATTATTATATATTTAATTCAGACGGCCATATGCCTTGCATCCCTCTATCTTATTTATTGGTTGTTTTTTAGAAAAGATACTTTTTTTACGGCAAACCGTTTTTATCTCATCGGATCCATCGTTCTTTCTTTTATTTTACCCATGTTTGAAATTCCTGTTTTTTATAATAATGCTGATGTCATTTATGTTGTCGCTCTTGAAACAATTACGATAACTGCGCAAAACATTGAAAGTGGAATGGCTCAGAATTATACGCTTTATCAAACAGCATTAATTGTTTATATGACTGGCGTTGCCATTTTTTTGATCCGATTTATTTTTCAAATACTTCAACTGATTTTTTTGATTCGGAAATTTGGTGTGACCAAAATGGATGATTTGAGCATCATCAAAATAAAATCAAAATATTCTCCCTTCTCCTTTTTCAATTTCATTTTTTTAAATGAAGATAATTTGAAAGATGAAAATCTTAAAAATATCATTGATCATGAACGGATTCATGTCAAGCAAATGCATAGTATCGATTTGATTATTCTTGAAATCCTGACGATTGTTCAATGGTTTAACCCTTTTATTTGGTTGTATAAAGCATCTTTGAAAGGTATTCACGAATATTTAGCGGATGAAGGCCTGTTGGCAGGAGGCATGAATAAACGGAATTATCAAAATTTATTGTTAACCCATACGGTGGGTTTGCAAATAAACGACCTGACAAACAATTTCAATCAATCATTAATTAAAAAACGATTTATTATGATGACAAAAACGCAAACAAAAAAGTTAGCACGGCTGAAATTCCTGCTGGTGCTACCCGTGGCAAGTATTTTAATTATATGCTTTGCCTTTAGTGGAAACAAAGAAGTGTTCAATTCAGATGGTTCTGAAGCGAGTACTTTAGCGGAAACGGAACTGTCGAGTCAAGCAACTCAAGATGCCAAAAAGGATGAAACTCCTATATTTCAGGTTGTTGAGAATATGCCGCAATTTGAGGGGGGCGAAAGTGCTTTAATAAAGTATTTAAATGCGAATATTCAATATCCTGAAGCAGCTCGTAAAGATGGAAAACAAGGTAGAGTTTATGTTACTTATGTTGTTGAAACGGATGGTTCGATTACAGATGTAAGACTATTGAGAGGCATTGGTGGAGAATGTGATGAAGAAGCTATACGTGTTGTGAAGGCAATGCCAAAGTGGACTGCAGGTACGCAAAGAGGTCAAGCAGTTAGAGTCCAATTTAATTTACCTATCAGATTTGTTTTGGATGATAAGGGCAATGATAAGGATGAGGTAAAAGCAATTATAGAAGCTACCAAAATTTCTGAAAAAGAGGGTGTAAAATTAGTTTTCCAAACAGTTGAAGAAATGCCTCAATTTGATGGTGGAGAATC
>JBFFMB010000165.1:0-4720 GCA_041554455.1 Bacteroidales bacterium | reverse complement strand
CCAATTGCTGAACGCATGGCAAGTTTTGAATCACTTCCTCCCATCGATTCGCCAATATAGGCTCCCAAAAAAGGGCCTAATAAAATCCCAACAATACCGAAAGGACCCAAGGATAAAAAGAATATTCCAATAATCAAACCAATGGTACTACCCCAAACTCCTTTTTTTGTGCCTCCAAATTTTTTCGTTCCCCATATCGGAACCACATAATCAAGAACAGTAACTCCCACGGCAATCAATCCCATGACAAGCATAAATTCCTCTCCATAGGGAGCTTTATCTTTTAATTGCATTAAAAGCAAGGCTGCAAAACTGACGATAGGTCCTGGAATTCCCGGAACAATTGCTCCAATGATCCCTACAAGAATTAAAACGATGCCGATGATGATCCAAATGATATCCATGATTTGTTAAATTTTTGATTCTAAATTTACAGAAAAATAGATTTATTTATAGAATTTATTTTCCAAAAAACATTGAATGCCTTTTTCACTCGCATCAAAATGGGGCTGAGGTAAATCGTTTGGATCGTACCAATCCCAGCCCTCGCATTTTGTGGGTTCCATTGTTTTGGCTTCGCCCGAAAAATCAGTTGCTAATAAAATGACCGATACATAATGAAGGTTTTCTTGTTCGTAAGTCTCTAAATTATTCGTGACAGCAATGACTCTAGGATTCCTGATTAGGATTCCTGTTTCTTCCTTTACCTCCCTTATTGCGGCTTCTTCAAAGCTTTCCCCAATTTCCAGATGACCACCAGGAATAGAAAATTTTGATGCATGGGAGTTGATGCGTTTCCCAATCAATACTTTTCCGTCTTTTACAAGAATAATACCTATGCCCGTTTGAACCATCATTAATTTTGTTTGATTAAATCCAATTCCGTAAAATCAAAATCAGGATTTGGAATATCTACAATCAAACTACTTATTTTTTTATTTTCGTCTAATATAAAGCTGACAGTTCCTTTTGGTAGCGAGGGTGCATCAGGGAATTTAATCTCAAAAATATTTGCCGTGATGTGAGTCAACTTACTATGAAAATCTTTGGTGTGTTCAAAGCGAATATAAAGCTCATTATCTTCAATCGTAATACTTACTCCACCATACACATTCCCGCTGTAAAAGCCAGTGTATTCATCAAGTGCTAAGCCAGCTGTTTTTTTTGTTGTCTCATCCTTTGGTACTTCACTATTTTCTTGACGTTGATGGATTTTGTCAAGAATAATGCTAGCCCAATCTGTATCTTCTCCACCCAAAAAAGCATCCAGTGTTCTATACATAATAGGGGAGTATAGCGAAGTGATTTTATTGGTTAATATAACAATTCCTAAATTTTCTTCTGGGACTAAAACTGTAGCGGTTATTGTTCCGTCATAGCCACCCGTATGCATAACAATCTTTCGACCCTGATAATCAAATAATCCCCATCCAAGACCGTATCCTTTAAAGTGCGTACTTGGCCAAAGTTCTTTTGAATAGTTTGAAACAGGTCGACTTATTTGTTGAGTCCACATTTCATTCTGAGATTCGGCAGTGAAGATGGTATCTCCATTGTTAATGCCATTATTCAATTGGAGTTTTATCCATTTTGATACATCCACTACATTTGAAATAATACCTCCCATAGCTTTTCCATTGTCCCAATTTACATATGGAATTTTTTTGACTCCATCATCTGTATCGATATGTGGGCAAGCATAGTTTCCCATTGCTTCAATATCATTTGTACTCATGATGGTTCGATTCATTTTTAAAGGTTCAAAATACCTTTCTTGCATGAATTCTTCCAAACTTAACCCACTGACTTTTTCGATAATTAATCCTGCAGCCAGAAACATGATATTTGAATATCCATAGCCTGCTCTGAAGCCATATTTTGGTTGTAAGAAACGTGCTCTTCTTACAATTTCTTCTGGAGAATGATCCGAGAGATACCAGATCAAATCACCCGAAAAGGTGACTAAACCCGAACGATGACAAAGTAAATCACGTATTGTCATGTGTTCGCTTACATAGGGATCATATAATTCAAACCAAGGAAGATGAGCTTGTACTTTATCATTAAGTGAAAGTTTCCCTTCTTCGGCTAAAATCATGATAGCTGCAGCGGTAAAGGCCTTAGTGTTTGAAGCGATAGCGAAATTGGTGTTTTTATCGATCTTTTCATCGCCATTAATATCTTTTACACCGAAACCTTTTGCAAAGATCAGTTCATTGTTTTTTACAATACCTATAGCCATACCAGGAACGTCCCATTGTTCGAGTGCTTTTTGATAGTATTTATCTAGCTCTTTAAGTTTTTGCTTCTCTATAGAGTTTGACTCACTTGCAATGCCTAAAACTGGAAGAATTAAGAAGAGTAAGAATAATTTAAAGTGTCTCATTTTTGTATGTTAAAGGTTGCTAATTATTTCATTCATGATATCAGATGCTTTTCCTTGCAGAAAAATATCAGTAATGCTTTGTGTGAATTTTGAAGGTTCAGTATTGATTTCGATAATAGTTGCGCCATTTTGTTTTGCAATGATAGGCATTTGACAGGCAGGCATCACTTCACCTGTTGTTCCGATAACAATCATAACTTCTGATTTTTGAGCGGCTTCAATTGAATTTTGATAAGCTTGTGGTGGAATTCCTTCACCAAAGAAAATGAAATCGGGCTTAATCAATTGATTGCATTCAGGGCATAATACCGGCAAATTTTCCAGACTCATTGTTGATGCAAGGGCTGAGAATGTACATGAAGTGCAGATTAATTTGCTTGAATTCCCGTGAAATTCATACACAATTTTGCTGCCAGCCACTTGATGTAAATTGTCAATATTTTGAGTGATAATAGCTTGAAGTTTTTTTTGTTCTTCCAATTTTGCAAGACCAATATGCGCGTAATTTGGGTTGGCTTTTCCAAAGAAGTCGTAAAATATTTCTTTAATAACTAACCATGACTCTTTCGGATTTGAATAAAAATAGTGCAAATCTAAAACTTGAGGATCGTATTTATTCCATAGTCCTTTTTCACCCCTAAATGGAGGAATGCCACTTTCAACTGAAATTCCAGCCCCTGTAAATGCAGTGGTGTAATTTGAGTTATTGATAGATTGGATCGCTTCTTTTATTAAGGTTTTCAAATCCAAAGAATTTATTTGATAAAATATGAACTATAAATTTATGTAAAATTTGCGATAAGATAATGGGCAATCAAGTTGACCATTTTTCAAGACGTTCCTGAATAAAGTCAATGATTTTTTGGTTGTCTTTTTTTCCTGATCCACTCAGTTCAATCGCTTCTCCAAAATCCATGTAAATGGGTTTTGATCGGTCAAGAGGACCAAGGTCTTTTACGATGCTCCCATTCCCCCAGAAATCAGTTTTAATGGCAACAGGGATAACTTTTGCATTTGCTTTTGAAGCAAGCTTTACTCCCAAAGAGTTGAAGTTTTCGGGCTGTAGATCCAAATGTCGTGTGCTTTGTGGAAAGATTACAATCGACTTTCCTTCCGATAATAACTTCGCACCTTTAGTAAGTACCTTCAATAAATCCACTCTGGAATTTTCTCTGCTAACTGCTATTGGGTTTGTTGCCCTCATTATCGGGCCAAAAAACGGATAGGTGAGTAAACTGCTTTTTACAACAAAGGTTACATCTAATTTAGGGGCAATTAAACCGGGGAATACCATTGTTTCTAATGCACTCATATGATTGCTAACAAAAACATAAGGCCCGTTTTTTGGATCGATATTATTTAATCCTTTAAGATGAAATTTCCCACCACAATCCTCAATAAATCTAAATATGTCCATTGATGATTCAGCCCAAGCTTCGGTAGTGTATGTTTTATTTAAAGCTTTCTTGCGACTTCGAAATACTTGTCCTATATATTTATACAAAAAATATGCTCTGGAGTTAAATAACAAACGATCGGCTAATGCTCTTGGGTGATCTTCCGGAGTGTTATAGGTATCTTCGTTAAAGTATGATTTTCTCAAAATTCGATTTTTTATTCATACAAATTTAAAAAAAACTTACACAAGAAAGCGATAATCATTAATCTACCAAAGATTTTGTTGTTTGTTATAAATTTTTAAATTTGTTAAGCTCAAAACCCTTCAAATGGAAATTACACGATTATTTGATATTCTTCAATTATATCAATCTACTTACGCAGATAAAACAGATGTTTTTGCCAGAAATGTGGATGCTAAATGGCGTCAATATTCAGCAAGCGAATATGTTGATCTGTCTGAATCTTTTGCTTTAGGCTTATTAGCTTTAGGTGTTGAGAAAGGAGATAAGATTGCCACCATTACACCCAATCGACCAGAATGGAATATCATTGATATGGGTGTTTCTATGCTTGGGGCCATTCATGTTCCGGTTTACCCTACTTTGAGTAAAGCTGATCATGAATTTATTTTTGATCATGCTGAGATCAAATTTGTTTTTGTTTCGGATAAAATTCTATTAAATAAGTTAAAAGACAGTATTGATAAATCGAAATATGTAAAAGCTATTTATTGCATTAATGAGGTGGAAAATGAAAATAATTGGCTTGATATCGTTTCATTAGGTAATCAAAATCGAAATCAATTCTTGGAGGAATTGAAATCTAGAAAAGAGGATGTTAAGGGAAGTGATTTGGCAAGTATTATCTATACATCCGGAACCACAGGAAATCCGAAAGGAGTCATGCTTTCGCATAGTAATTTGTTGAGCAATG
>JBFFMB010000164.1:0-4726 GCA_041554455.1 Bacteroidales bacterium | reverse complement strand
GATTTATTGAAGTTCGCACCAAATCTGTAGTACAATTTATTCAAGTGCTTTTTTTCACCTGTTAGATTAGGATAAATTTCAACACCTACTGAAAATCTCTCACTATCTCTAGTTGTTAATAGAGGATTTGTATACTCAATAGTTTCCCAATTTCTTTTTTCGTAATCAAAGCCAAATTTCCATTTGTTTTTTCTTTTATAAGCTATACCAAATCCAATTTTTTGAGGTATTTCAAAATTATCAAATTCTCCTTCCTCTTCAGTAAAACTAAGATTGGGTGTATATACGCTAATATCAGAGGTTGTGTATAGCTCTTTGCTATGACCATAAATAGCACCCAAAGTGACTCTACTTTCATTCAGATCAATTGAGTATTGAATCCCATAATCCAAATAAATCCCTTTAATATGCTGAATTTTTTCAACCGTATATCCCTCAAAGGCTCCCTCTTGCTCAGCAGTTTCTGTTTTTGTAATGGTACCAAATAAAACAGATGCATTTATACCAAAAACTAAATTCTTTGCTAATCGAAAAGAATTTCCAAAATAAAATTTATTTATACCTCCATTCCCAGTATAGGTTTTATCAAAACTTATAGGTTCTCCATTTATGTGATCTGTTGAGCTAATAATGTAATCAACCTGGCTATAGGGCATTAAACCTAGACTTACAGCCCAAATCCTTGTTGGCCTAAGTCCAATAGCCATATATTGAATATTGCCATCGTTTCTGTTTTGAGATTCGTTTTCATAAGTGAAATTGGTGGTATTGAAAGAGAGCCCAACTTCGTATAAAAAATTCAAACTATCAATGCCCTCATAGGAAGCTGGATTAATATTATTTAATCCATTTTCTGACGAAAATGCAATACCCGTTCCACCAAGAGCCTTTATCGCTCCAAAACCTCTATTTTCAATTTTTCCAACTCCAAATAATGAATAGGGTGAATAAATAATTTGTGAAATTCCAATATTTGTAAACAGAACACTGACAAAAATTGCTAAATATATTTTCAATTTTATTTGCATATCGTTTTTAATAATTTAAAACATGAAGCTTGAGTCTGGGTTCAAGTTCTCGCGTATCAATTAACAATTTATTTAAACTTTCGGACATTTCTACAGCATTAAAACTAATAAGCAAGCCTTTGGTTTCATCGAAATATTGATTCTGTATACCATTTAAGATATAAGTCGTAATGTCAAATGAATAGGCTGAATTTTCATTGTATAAATAATCTACAAGTAAGTCTGAAATAACTACATCACCATCATCTGAGGCTAATTGACCTTCAATAACATTTTTTTTACCTGAAGCAAATAAAACTAAATCAGTAGGCAATTCCATATCATTATAAGTTGATCGGACGGGTGAAAACACTAACTCTGCTTTAATAATAACGCCTTTATCAATTAATAATAATTCGTTTAAATACGGGAAACGAACATGGGTAAGCCAACCACTACCTGCCTGCAAAAAGCTACGATCGTTAGACTCTTCTGAGCTAATAATGTCTTGCTGGCTTTTAATACTGCTTAAAAGTGTATTTGAATAATTATGTTCGATTTGATAAAATTTAGGGGCAATAATATTGATTGGGAAATCGATATGCCTACCTTCATCTTCGTATTCATGATTCCCATGTGAATATAATCGAAGAATAACTCTCTCATTTCCAAACTCACTCCCATCATCAATCTGAAAGCCAAGTATCGCCTTATTATTTTGATTGTTCCCAACTAACGCAAGACCTTTAAAGTTTTTAATAAAATTTTCACTTGTTGTAACATTCTCATCATTATTTTTTAATCCCATGAATAAATACTCCCCAATCTCATCATTGATTTTTATTGCTATTGAATCACTATTTCTAGGCTTAGGAAGAAATGTTTTTTGACCAATTTCATTGGGATAATAATCCACAGATGAAACATTATATAAATAGCCATCATCATTTAACTCAAAATCTTCTGAAATTTGATGCACAAACAACGAAAAGGGTGCCATCGTATCACCAGAATAGCTTGAATAACTTAAAATCAGCACAATAGAATCATAAACTTCATTAGCACTAATTTCTGTCACGCCTGGACTATTAACTTTAAAATAACTAGTGTAAATAAGTTCACCAAAATCATCATCATTCTGATAGCCAACCAGTAATTTTGTTGATTGGGATGTTTGAATTGAATCCAATTTTATAGTTGAAAATTCAACTGTAACTGTATCAACAAGTGTTAAGTTACTTCCTGAATTAATATAATCTTCTCCGAAAGTAAGTTCTGAATCATTCTCATTACAAGCACAAAAAGACACTATTATAATGATTGTAATTAGAACTTTAATGAATGGAATTTTCATATTTATTCCCTTTATATTTATAAGTCATTGCTATAAGTATGCAAAAGAATTCCAATTTTACTGCAAATAAAAACATAGTCTACAACAAGCATAAATCAGTAGACATACTCTGATTTAGAACTTACTAAGCACTATGAATTAGCTATTTTTGGGAATTTTGCAAATGTGTCGCTTACATGACGCTTTATGTCGACCTATACTTATGGTATATCTACTTAGGTTTCAATCAACACTATTTAGGCATATGTTTGCACAAAATTGATTAACAATATTGTAAATGAAAAACAAATGTAAATTCGACATGAATAAAAATTTAATTTTAATTGGTATATCCATACTATTATTTGTGGGTTGTAGCTCAGATTCAGATGGTGATGATCACTTAGGAAACTGGATTGAGTATTCAGATTTTGAAGGAATTCCTAGGAGTGATGCTGTTGCATTTTCGATAGGAAGCTATGGATATATCGGAACAGGCTATGATGGGGATGACAGACTGAAAGATTTTTGGGAATATGATTTAGAAAGAGATACTTGGATGCAAAAAGCAGATTTACCTGGTGCTGCTAGAAATGGAGCCACTGCTTTTGCAACAGATCAAAAAGGATATGTATGCACAGGTTATGATGGTGATTATGAGCTAAAAGATTTGTGGGAATTTGATCCAAGCACAAATACATGGATGCAGAAAACTGATTTTCCTGGAGCAGCAAGATATGGTGCCCTTTCATTTTCAATCTATAATAAAGGATATATAGGCTCAGGTTATGATGGGAACTATTTTAAAGATTTCTGGGAATATGATCCTAGCAGCGACACTTGGACTCAAAAAGTAAGTATCGGAGGTGGGAAACGTCGTGATGCAGTTGGGTTTGTATTAAATGATAAGGGTTACGTTTGCACCGGAATAAATAATGGCTCTTATGAAACTGATTTCTGGGAGTACGATCCATTAGCAGATACATGGACGGAGAAAAGATCAATAACTGATGCAACTGATGATGGTTTTGATGACGATTATACTTCATTGATTGGGATTAATAAGGTTGCCTTCAGTATTGGTGGAAAAGCATATTTAGCAACTTCAGGAACATCTGTTGGAACGATTACTTGGGAATGGGATCCATACACTGATCTTTGGGAAGAAAAAACTTCATTTGAAGGAAGTTCAAGAACCGAAGCAGTTGCATTTACAATTGGAGGACGTGGGTTTGTTGCCACAGGTCGTAATTCTAGCTATTATTTCGATGATATATGGGAGCTTCGTCCCAACGATGAGGAGGATGAAGATGACTAAAAAACACTTAATCTATAGCATCGGAATAATTCTATTAATTATTGTTGTATCAAATAGAAACACACCAAATAATGCCTCAGTTAAACTAGAAATTATTCAATTAGATGAGGGATGGGGCTATGAAATCATAATTGATGATAAAAAATTTATTTCTCAAAAGTGTATTCCAGCTATCGATGGGAATCTAGTTTTTAAAAATAAAAGCGATGCAATAAAAGTGGGAAGACTTGTAATAAGAAAACTGGAAAACAAATTAGCACCAACAATTACTAAAGAGGATTTAAAGGATCTAAAACTGATAATATAAATCTTATAAAGAAAATGTTTTTTTCACCCTTCTATTAAAGAAGATGGGTAATGTTTGAGTGAGAGTGATTAACTCACGGACTTCTTAAAGTTCGTGAGTTTTTATATTTATTATCAAACAGAATGAATGGCTTCAGCTATCTCTTTAATTAAGGAATAATCTTTTTCAAACTTATTCCCAACAACGATTAAATCAGCTCCGGCTCTAGCAATATCTGCAGCTAATTCTGGAGTGCGAATACCACCACCAATAATCAACGGAACATCTATACTTTGACTCACCATCTCAACCATTTTTAATGGGATGTGATTTTGAGCCCCACTCCCTGCATCCATGAAAATAACCTTCATTCCTAGCATCTCGCCAGCCATGGCTGTGCAAGCAGAAATATCAGGTTTGTCAGCTGGTATAGGCATCGAATTACTCATATAAGTTACGGTCGTTGCTTTCCCGCCATCAATCAACATATAACCCGTTGAAATCACTTCTAATCCACTTAATTTAAGATAAGGGGCGGTGATAACATGAGCCCCAATCAATAATTCCGGATTACGTCCTGAAATGAGTGATAAATACAGAAAGGCATCCGCTTTGGGGCTCATCTGTAAAGCATTCCCCGGGAATATTACAACAGGAATATCAGAATTAGCTTTAATGATTTTTATACAAGCATCCAAGCTGTCATTGGTTAGCAAGCTGCCACCCACAAAAAAATAGTCGACCTTGCTTTCTGATGCAATCTTGGCTATTTCTGTTAAATC
>JBFFMB010000163.1:0-4819 GCA_041554455.1 Bacteroidales bacterium | reverse complement strand
TCCATTGAATTTCCTGAAAAATCTTGAATGTTTTCAAGAGATAAATGATAGCTTTGGTTTTCCTCGAAAGAGGAAGCAAAAAACAAATTCAGCGATTTCAAGGATTCATCTGACTGAATAAGAATGGGATATCCGATACCCAGATCAACACTAAAATTTTCTGGCTTCTGAATACATTCCTGATTGAGAGACTCAGAAAAATCTAGCCTTAATTGATTGGCTTGTTCGATTTCCAGAGACAATAATTCTGGAGGAGAATTATCAATGATCGGCTCCCCTACATACACATCATCAAAGTAAAAATTATGGCTATTGCTGGAAGTATATTTGCAATAGACTCCAAAATATTCTGAGGTCTGAATTTCTTGATCAGAGCCGCTTGCTTCGAGAGTAAATAAACGCCCTCCATTTTGATCTACAAATAATTCCCATAAGCCATTTTGACTTCTTATAATTTTTACCCTCATTTCAAATGAGCTTGAAATTAAGGCATCAGAACTCCGACAAATCGAATGTATTTCGCTTCCGTTTTGTCTGAATAATTCAATAGCGTCGTTTGAACCCGATTCGCCAAATTGCAGGAAATAGCCGTTTAAATTTGCATCGCTGAGATCAAATGTATCAGCAATCAAATAGATACGGCAATTGTTATTTGCCGAAGGACTAAATCCTAATTTTATCCAAAATTGCCATTCACAATTTTGTTGAAACAGATTGATAGTGGATAGAAATGAGCTACCCGCTCCTTCAGCATTAAGTTGTAATTGAAGAGAAGTATTGGTGTTGAAATTTTCAATATCACCAACCCATGCCGGACTTAATGATAGGTTGCCATCCGAAAAATTATCGGTAACTTGAGCAGTGCAAAAAACTGGGGAGCAAAACACTGTGATCAAAAGGCCTACCATTTTCATGTGTAGCCAATGTGTGTTTGCCATGATTTTTTACAAAATTTTATTTATCAAGAGGTTAAATATACTATTTTTGCGAAGCAATTTCAAGAGGGATAGAAATTATAAATTAATATTTGGTGAAGATTTATAAGAATATAGACGATTTTAAGGGGGTAAAAAACCCAATTGTTACGATTGGAACCTTTGATGGCGTACACATTGGTCATCAGAAAATTATCAATCGCATGCGTGATGTAGCAGATAAAGTGGATGGAGAAACAGTTTTGCTGACCTTTTATCCACATCCTCGCCTAGTTATTCATCCCGATAGTAAAAACTTGCGATTTATCAATACACAAATACGTAAAATACAACTACTCGAAAAAGCTGGAATTGATCATTTGATTATTATTCCTTTTACTCGCGAATTTTCAAAACTAACATCCACTCAGTTTATTAAAGAATATATTTTCGAAAAAATAAAAACTCATAAACTCATTATCGGCTATGACCATCATTTCGGGAAAAACAGATTGGGTGATTTTTCAATTTTATATGATTTAGGAAAAGAATATCATTTTGAAGTAGAAAAAATCCCTGCTCAGGATGTAGAAAACATAGCGGTAAGCTCAACTAAAATTCGTAAAGCCTTAAATGAAGGAAAAATTAACATAGCCAATAATTTATTGGGCTATGAATATTCCATCACCGGAACGGTTGTTATGGGCAATAAAATTGGCCGAACAATTGGCTTTCCAACCGCAAACATTGAAATTGATGACGAATATAAATTGATTACAGCCAATGGGGTTTATGCTAGTCGTGTTGAGCATGATGGAATTATGTATCAGGGAATGAGTAATATTGGAGTTCGTCCAACAGTAAATCATAGTGATTTGACGATAGAAGTAAATATTTTTGATTTTGATAAAGAGATTTATGGTGAATCCATCAGTATTTATTTTGTGGATCGTATCCGCTCAGAGGTTAAATTCGATGATCTGGAGGCTTTGAAGGTTCAATTGACCCTTGATAAGGAAACCGTGAAGAAGCTGCTTTAGAATCTAATTTAATGCCCTTCCTCAATTAGAAAATCAACTAACTCTTTACTAATAGATAGTACTTAAAGTCTGGAATGCCTAAAATGCCTAAATTACTTAATGTGTTATTGGTTTGTTAAATTCTTTATTCATTTTATTAACTTTAGGCACTCTTAATTCTAGTTCACTCTAGGCACTTTTTAAAAATATGGCTAAACAAAAATATTATGTTGTTTGGAAGGGGAACAAACCTGGTATTTATACTTCGTGGGACGAATGCAAAAAACACATTGCAGGTTTTACAGGCGCTGTTTATAAATCTTTTGAAGATAAGACAATTGCAGAAAAAGCTTTTAAAAGCAAGCCCCATTTGTATATAGGAAATAAAATAAATCCATTTTCATCAAAAGCCAATAACACTGTTGGTAGGCCAATAAAAAATTCAATTTCAGTGGATGCAGCCTGTAGTGGAAACCCCGGTGTTTTAGAATATAAAGGAGTAAAAACAGCAACCAAAGAGGAATTGTTTCATTTAGGGCCTTTTCCAGAAGGAACAGTCAATTTGGGTGAATTTTTAGCCTTAGTTCATGGTCTCGCTTTTTTGAAAAAACATAATTCCTCCCTTCCTATTTATACCGATTCAATCACAGCAATGAAGTGGGTGAGAGTAAAGAAAATTAACACCAAATTAGAGCGTACTTCCAAAAATGAAGAATTATTTAAATTGGTGGATCGGGGCATTGAGTGGCTACAAAATAATGAGTACTCCAATCCTATTATTAAGTGGGAAACCTCCGTCTGGGGTGAGATTCCAGCAGATTTCGGTAGAAAATAAAAAACAAAAATATTAGTTTAACCCCCCACTTTTTTTTAAATAATAAATTTATTTTTCATCAGAATAGTGGGACATTTTTTGATTTTTGATATTAATATGTAAGTCTCATAGATAATATCAAAAAAATGAAGCAATTATTTACACTCTTTGCTATTATTTTTGTCAGTATTCAATCTCATGCTGACGGAATCTTTGACGGTTTTGAAACCGGATTACAAGATCCTTTTAATGGCAACTCTACACTTACCTGGATAGGTGATGTAGGAGATTTTGAGATTACAAATTCAACATGGGCCAGTGGTGAAACCTGTAACTTTTCAGGAAGTCATTCATTAAGAGCTAAATCAGGCCAAATCCTCAACTCAACAATATTAGTTGATATCTCTTCCACCTATTCTTCTGACAAAAAAATAAGATGGGAAGTATATATTGGTGGTAATTCTGCAGACTTAACTTCAAGTTACAAGGGTGTCGCTTTGATTTTATATGTGAATTCGAATGATATTTCAAATATTGAATCGGGCGCTGTGAATGGATATAGGCTTAGGTTGTGTGATCCTTCCTTGAGTGGAGGCTGGGTTGATGGTTTATATTTTGAAAAAGCTGATGGCACAGGGTGGTCAATGATTGATTCATTACAAACCGGTGATGCTAATATAAACCAAGGTTGGAATATTGCTGTTGAGCGTGAGGCAAATGGTAATTGGAATTGGGGTTATTCAAATGGAAGCATTGGGACCTCTGTTAATTTAGTAAAAAGTATAGTTGAAACAAGCTATATTTCTGGAGGATATGCAGGTTTATATTGGAATATGTCTTCTACAAAGGCTCATTATGTTGGCTTTGATAACTTTAAAGTAGATCCGTATACACCTAACTTATGGAAATCAGAAGCGGGCTCAAGTGATTGGTCAACAGCCTCTAATTGGGATGATGGTGTTGTGCCTTCGGCCTTATCCAATATTCAGATTGAGGCTGGTACAAATCAGCCTATTATTGAAGACAATACAGTCTGTGGAAATTTAAGCCTTCAAGCTGGAGCTAATCTTACGATTAGTCCGGAAATAATCTTATCTGTAAATGGGAATTTTACCCTACAATCTGATACCGATGGAACCGCATCCCTTATTGATCATGGAACCCTTAATATTGGAGGAAGTTCAAGCATTCAGAGGCATCTGAATTGTTATGATCCTACGGCTAACGATGAATATCATTTTTTATCCATCCCTATATCCAATCACGCTGTTGAAAATAGTTTGCAAAACTATTATGTGTATCCTTTTGATGAAACTCAAAATACATGGACAGCATTGTCATCTGGAGATGAAGTGTTGAAAGGGAAAGGCTATTCTGTTTATTATTCTGGAGAGGCGAATCATTGTATCGAATTTTCGGGCTCACCTAATACAGGAGATCAAATTATTTCAATCACCGCAAGCAATTATTCTGGAAGCTCTTCAAATGATAATTGGAATTTAGTAGGAAATCCATTTCCTTCTCCAATTGATTGGGATGAAGTGACAAAAAACAATATTGAATCGGCCATATATGTTTGGAATGCTGAAAACTGTACTTATTCTTCATATGTAGATGGCCTTGGTGTAAATTTTAATAATGATGGAATCATACCTGCAATGCAAGGATTTTTTGTTCATGCAACTGCTATAGGTAATTTAACAATACCACAAACAGCTAGAGTTCATAATCAAACACAAGATTATTTGATGAAAAATGAGGTCTCTAATGCTCAGATCAGAATTTATATAAAGAATGACTACTATTCAGATGAATGTGCGATTCGTTTTAAAAATGTGGCTACTGATTTTTGGGATGATGAATTTGATGCAATAAAACTTGTGTCAGAAAAACAAAAGGCTCCTCAGATATATAGCCTCATAAATCAAGAAATTAAATCATCTATCAATACACTTTCTGGGACATTGGATCAGTATGAAATCCCAGTAATAAGCAAGCTTAATATTGGGGGAATCCATGAAGTTTGTTTAAGTAAGGTTTCGACATTGATTCAAGATTTTGACATCATACTT
>JBFFMB010000162.1:0-4835 GCA_041554455.1 Bacteroidales bacterium | reverse complement strand
TTCTTTTTCGCGGGTGATGGAGATGGATGTCATCATGGCTGAAATCAATACTAAAATTAAGGCCATGGTTCCAGGTACAAACATATAGACACCTTCCAGATTTTCGTTGTAAAGCATTCTGATTTCTGGAGTAATTTGCAAAGGAGGCATTGTTAATTGCTTCTCTTTTATAAAATTGTTGATGATGGAAGAAGTATAATTTACAATTAATTTAGAAGTGTTAGCATCGCTAGCATCTACGATCAATTGAATGTTTCCGCTTCCCTCCTTTTGAATGCGAGTGGCTAAGCCTTTTTCAAAAATGATGGCTTCCTTAACATCTCCTTTTTTGAAATAGTTTTCGATTTGATCAGGATTGTTAATTTCATCTTCCAAAATAAAATATCCCGAAGCCAAAATCCGATTCGTGATATCACGACTGACTTCATCTTTGGCCTCATCAAGTATGATGATTTTCACATTATCAATCTCATTCGTAACCACATATCCAAAAATTAAAATTTGTGTGACCGGAATCCCAAACAAAATGAGCATGGTTCTGATATCACGGAAAATGTGGTAAAATTCTTTTTTTATGAATCCTATAAATTGCTTCATCTTATCGTGCAATTTTTAAAAATACTTCATCCATGTCTTTTGCCTGATATTGCTTAATTAGCGCTTGAGGCGTATCGAGTGCAACTATTTTCCCATCAACCATAATAGAAATGCGATCGCAATATTCTGCCTCATCCATATAGTGTGTAGTTACAAAGATGGTTACACCATTGTTTGCAGCTTCGTATATCAAATTCCAGAACTGTCTGCGGGTTATCGGATCAACACCTCCTGTTGGTTCATCTAAGAAGACGATGCCGGGCTTGTGAAAAACAGCGACTGAAAATGCGAGTTTTTGTTTCCATCCCAACGGAATTTCGCTGATGAGTTTGTCCCCTACTTCTTCAATCTCTAGTTTTTGAAGAAGTTCTTTGCTGCGTTTAGCAATCTCTTTTTTGGATATTCCATAAATGCCGCCAAACAAACGAATGTTTTCCTTGACCGTTAAATCTTCGTAAAGCGAAAATTTTTGGCTCATATAGCCAATGCTTCTCTTAATTTGCTCAGTTTGGGTATATAAATCGTATCCAGCGACTTCTACATCACCGGAACTTGGCTTAAGAAGACCACAAATGATTTTCATGGCTGTGGTTTTTCCTGCTCCATTCGCCCCTAAAAATCCAAAGATCTCGCCTTTATAGACGTCAAAGTTTAAATTGTCGTTTGCAACAAATGACCCAAATTTTTTGACCAAATTTTTCACCTTGATGACTATTGTTTCTTGCATCATGATTTGGTCTCCTCTCGCAATGGTTTGTTCATTAAATCCATAAAACAATCTTCAATATTTGCAGCAATTACTTTTAACTCTATATTCTGATGTCCCAAGCTTTTTAAATAAGTATGAATTTCGCTTTCGCTGATGTTTGAATTTCGATCTGTATAGTGTACATATTGTCCAAAAGGGAAAACACTTTGGCTGGATTCAAATTTTTCTAAATCTTGTATGAGCTTATACATATTTTTTGATCGGATGGCCCACAATTTAGAGGGAAACTGAGCGGTAATTTCCTGAGGCCTTGCAATTGAGAGAATTTTCGACTTCTGAATCAAGGCCACTCGATCGCATAAACTGGCTTCATCCATATAGGGTGTTGAAACCAAAATTGTGATTCCTTTTTGCTTCAAATCGGCCAATATTTCCCAAAACTCCTTCCGCGAAACCGCATCCACACCGGTGGTTGGCTCATCCAAAAATAGAATCTTGGGTTTATGAATCAATGCACAAGAAAGGGCTAGTTTTTGTTTCATCCCTCCGGAAAGATCACCCGCTTTACGTTTTTTAAATGCCTCAATCTGTGAATATATGGGCTTAATTAACTCATAATTTTCAGCAATACTTGTATTAAATATTGTTGCAAAAAATTGCAGGTTTTCTAGGATGCTTAAATCTTGATAAAGCGAAAAACGACCTGGCATATAACCGACTTCCTTCCGTATTTGACGATAATCTTTTACTACATCCTTTCCATCCAATGTAATGCTTCCACTATCAGCCAGAAGTAAGGTCGTTAAAAGTCTGAAAAGTGTTGTTTTTCCAGCACCGTCAGGACCAATTAAACCAAATAATTCTCCCTTGTCAACAGAGAAGTTGATGTCATTCAAGGCTGTGGTTCCTTTAAAGCTTTTATTAATATGTTCAACCTTTATAAATGCCATTTTACTTGCGAATAAGAATTTCACCCGGCATCCCAATTTTTAGACGGCCATCATTTTTAACTTTGACTTTTACTGCATATACCAGTTTCACCCTTTCCTCTTTCGTTTGAATAATCTTGGGTGTGAACTCTGCCTGTCCTGATATCCAACTGATGATTCCTTCGCTTTCAAAATTTTCTGTTTTCGATTTATCGGATAAAACAGTAACCTTTTGACCAATTTTTATCTGATCCAATTGTGCTCCTGAAACATACACTCTTAGTTCAAGAACATCCAGATTGGCTATTTTATACAATGCTTTACCCATACTCACAAATTCATTTTGTTCTACATATTTTTCGAGTACTGTTCCTTTGATTGGGTTTTCGATTTTGCATTTTGAAATCTGATCATTAATCATTTTAATTTTCCACTCCAAACTCTTGATTTCATTGATAACACTGCTGTTTTGAGTTTCGATAGAGGCAATTTGTTTATCGATCACCTTTATGCCTCCATTGATATCATCCACTTGCTTTTGTGTAGCTGCACCCTCTTTGAGCAATTCTTGCAAACGCTTTTGGTCTTTTAATAAAGTTGTCTTTTGTTCCTTATAAACTGCAATTTGAGATAAGATATTACCAATTTTTGATTCCACTGAAGCTTTACTTGCCTCTAATTGTTTTTTCTGTAGATGTAGATTAGTGGTGTCTACTATCCCAACTCTTTCGCTAATTTGATAGTTCTGACCTTCTTGGATAGTGAATGAAAGGAGTTTTCCATTTGCTTCAGATGAAACAATCGTTTCTATGGACTCAAAATTGCCATAGGCATCAGATTCAACTTGATTTGTACAGGCGCTAAAAATGACAATGATTAGAATAGCTGAGATATATCGTTTAATGTTTTTCATGATTGATAATTATAATTGTCCAAGATTATATTTAAGATTTAGTTTAGCTAATGCTAATTGAATTTTATGATATTCAAAATTTAATTTTGATTGGGTTTCTTTATTGAATTCTGTGAGATACTCAGCGGATGTTAAAATTCCTTTTTTAAGTTTTGATTCAGCTACAAGACTTATGTTTGTTCTTAACTTGATAATTTCTTGATCTTGAATTAAAAACTCTTCCAATTTATTGACCTCAGAATTGTTTTGCTTATAGTTAATCCAAATATTATGTTCAAAGGTCTCTTGTTGATTTTTAATCATTTCTGAACGAAGACTTAGGAGTTTTTTATCCGTATTTTTTTTATTCCAATCCCATAATTTCCAACTCAAATTAAGGCCAATTTTATAATAGGTGTCAAAATTGTTGGAAAGCATATTTAAAGCCGGACGACCGTATCCTAGCTGCCCATTTCCGCTAACAATAGGTAATTTCGAAGCATCTATTTGGGTCATACTTGCGTTTTGTTTTTCTCTATTCAGTTCAAAACTTCTTATTTCAGGGCGATTAATTGTCAGATTTCCTAGGTTTAGCTCACTTTCATCAAATTCAAATTTTTGATCTTCATTAAGATCTTTCCCAATATAGATGCTAAGCATTTTACGAATTGCAATTTGTTGGTGTTTTAAGCCGCTTATTTGTTGTTCAATCGTAATAACTTCGGCAGATAAGATATCAAGTTCGGATTGTAAAGCCATACCCTGATCAATGATATGGTTCAGCGCTTCTATATTCTTTTCTAGGCTCTCTTTGCTCAATGACAAAACTCCTAATTGCTTTTCGATAAGCATATTATTAAAGAATAATTGGTTGATCCGATCTTTGATTTTATAAAGCTCAACTTCTAATTCCTGATCGTTAATTTGTTTGTTTAAGTGTTCAATCTTTTTTTGTTCGTGCGTTACACCACCATCCCATATCAATTGCTGGATATCCAAATTTGCTTTGTATTGATCTTTCGAAATGTTTGGTAGATTCATTCCCAAGGTGCTTGCAACTGCATTATCAATGGATAACATAGTGACATCCGATTGGTAAGTGGCTTGAAGATTCAAATTTACTGTTGGAAGGAAATTCTTTTCCAATTGACTAATTCTGTTTTCTTCAAGGGTTTTAAATACGTTTTTTTGTTTAATTAAAGGATAATTAGAGATGGCTAGATCATAACAATCCTTTAAACGTATGACATCCTGAGTCATGCTTTGAAGCATAATGGATAATAGAATTATGAGTAATGATATTTTTTTCATCTTCTTAAGCTTTTATAGCTCGAATAATAAATTCAGCTGTTTGTGTTTTTCGTTCTTCAAGAAATTGATCGTAGGCTTCTGCATTATTTATAAACATCGCTCTTTGCATCAATGGTCTGGCAGCAAATGGGAAAATACATAAGGACAAAAGGTTTATCAAGAAATGCTGAGGACTTGTATGGGTGATATTGTTTTTTAAAATCTCTTTTTGAATTATTTCAAATACCAAATCGATTCTTATGCCCGATTTATGTAGTTGCTCAAAAAGCCCTTCTGGATTTCGGTTCATCTCAATGAACGTCTGTTCCAAATTCTCGATAGTTATCGACGTTTGATCGAATTTTTCCAAGGCATCCTGTGCGGCAAATAGTTTGCAGCAATCAATGTAGCCAGGTCG
>JBFFMB010000161.1:0-4847 GCA_041554455.1 Bacteroidales bacterium | reverse complement strand
TTTTAAACATTTCCTCGAGATCTTTTATGGTAAGACCAATGAGTTGCATTTTTCTGTAAAATTCGCGCAACTCAACTTCAATAAATTGTTGTTTTATCATATCGATTAAAATAGTTTTTGCATTTGGTGAAACAAAATATCCGATTCCTCTTTTATTATAAATGATGTCACTCTCTTGAAGGTGAGTATAAGCTCGCATTACGGTATTGGGGTTTACTTCTAATTCAACCGCAAGTTGACGTACAGAGGGTACTTTTTCATCTGCTTTCCATTCTTCTTGCAAAATGTTATTACCAAAGTAATCAGCAATTTGCATATATATCGCTTGTTTATCTCTGAATTCCATCTTATACCTCCCGTTCTTTAAGTTTATAATATCCAGTAATATAGAAAGCAAGGGTTAATAAAACTGAAGCTGTTTTAAGTAAAAGTCGTGCTCTATACTCTATATTATCCATTGTAAACCATCCTTTTTCTAGTATGATATCATCAAAGGTTTCCATTTTTGATCCCCAGTTTTCCATGGATCCAAAAAGAATAAGAATAACGATGAAAGCAAGTATACTAAATGCCCAGTTAATGATGAAATGAGCGAGAACCGTTTTAACTATGGGGTATTTTTTGAAAGCGGCCGCACCTAGTAAAAAGATTGAATGCAATAAGAAATAGCCCAAGATAATTTCAGCAATCATATATACATTGAAAATATCAAAACCATTAAAAATTGTGAATTCATAGCCAAAGGAAGCGGCCCACATCCCATTAAATAGTAAACTAAAAAGATGATAGCTCACAAAGCTAAAGATCATCCATAATACAGATGTTGATAAAAAGTGAACTATGTATTTTTCGAATGAAGATGCTGGAATTAAAATCTGTATGGTTGATTTTTCAGGAGTATTCATATCCTGAAATGATCTTCCAGCGAGCAAAATACTTCCTACTACCATCATAATGGGTAATGAAATATAATGGAAGGTTGTGAAAAATTGGAAGGTATCTGCATGCTCACGACTGCCGTAGGCAATAAAAAACCCAATGATAAAGAGCAATGCTAAATATCCCATTACACTTAAAAATAATAACTTTTTATGGAGGCTAAACTTTAAGCTAGCCAACAGTAATATTCGTTTAATATCATATACCTGGTTCATAGCTTAGTTTTTTAAATGTTTAACAATAGCTTCTTGATTACTTAGAACTGCATTAAACAACAACTCAAAATCAACATTCGATTCGAGATTATTTGTTTTTTCAGTTAATAGATAATTACCTCCAAAAATGGCTTCACTATAAAGCACATTAACACCAGTAGGTGCTTTGTCTGTTACTTTCATGAAATTTAGTTTTGAAGAAATCGTTTCAATGCTTTCCTGAAAGATAATTTTTCCTGATTCGATAATCACCAAAGGATCAATCAGGTTTTCGAGATCTCTTACCTGATGGGTAGATATGATAAAGGTTCGTTCTTCATTGGCGGTAGAAGCAATAATTTTTCTGAACTTACTTTTCGAAGGAATATCCAATCCATTGGTTGGTTCATCCATAAATACCAATGAACAATTAGTGGCAATCGAAAATGAAATAATAAATTTCTTTTTTTGTCCATGCGAAAGTGTGCTAAGTTTTTTGCCTTTGGTTACCTCAAATTCTGAAATCAAATCATTGAATTGTTGATGATCAAATTTGGGATAAAAAGGAGAAACTTTTTCAACATAGGTTTCGATGGAGAAGTCTGGTAAATAAAATTCTTCAGGAATTAAATATATATCCTGAAGTACAGAAGGCAGTCTTTTTGATACATCTGCTCCATCAATTTCTATTTCACCTTTTTGAGAATAAAGCAATCCACACATGATTTTTAACAAGGTGGTTTTACCTGCTCCATTTTTTCCTAAGAGGCCGTATATGTTGCCCTTAGTGATATCCAGGTTGAGTTTATCGAATAATAAACCTCCTTTTGGGTATCCGAATTCTAGGTTTTTAATTGTTAACATATAATTTGTATTAGTGTATTACTATATTAGTACACTGCAAATGTAATATGTTGATTTAGAAATTCCAAATATTTTTTAATATTTTTTTGTTTAAGGGAGATAAATTCTATGAAAAAGCCCTTATTATGGGAATAATTGTAGATGTATATATTAAAAAAGGCCGACCAAATGGCAAGCCTGTGTATTGTGTTCGTTTATAGTTCGATAATTAAAATTTGTTTAATCATCCGAAAAATACTTCAGCAAACTTCGATATTTTGAGAATACTTTAGCCCGCGAAACAAAGCCGAGGTAAATGCCATCCTTAATGACGGCAATATTAAATTTACCAGAATCTTGGAATTTTTTAGCAACCACTTCCATCGATTCATCCGGATCAATGATTACTTCAGGAGTTACCATTAAACTATGAATCTGGGTATTGTACAATTCAGGTTTAAACATAATGTGACGGATGTCATCCAAGCGGATGATTCCTAAAAATTTATTTTCATCATCGATAACTGGGAAAAGATTTCGTTGCGACTCGGAAATATGTTTGGTCAAATCACCTAAAGTTTCGTTTGGGCCGATACTTTTAAAATTTCGTTCAATCAATTTAGTCACTTTCATCATCGAAAGTACGGCTCTATCTTTATGATGGGTAAAGAGCTCCCCTCTTTTTGCTAATTGGTGGGTGTAAACAGAATTCTTCACAAAAATTTTAATCGTGGCGTAAGAAATTGTTGCGGTTACCATTAAGGGGACAAATAGTTTATAGCCTCCCGTAATTTCTGCAATCAAAAATATAGCCGTCAAGGGACCGTGAAGAACTCCTGCGATAAGTCCTCCCATCCCAACCAATGCAAAAGTGCTTTCTGTTAAGGCTCCAAGCTCAAAATAATTGATGAGTTTGGCATAAAATAAACCGGTGAAAGCTCCCATAAACAGAGTAGGAGCAAAGATTCCCCCAATTCCTCCAGCTCCAAATGTAACCGAAGTGGCAATGGCTTTAAAGAAAATGATTAAAATAAAAAGAAGAAATATGAGCCCAATATTATCTTTAAAGCTATAAAAAATACTATTGTTATAGAGAGAACTGATATCACCACTCAGAGCTGAGTTAATAGCTCCATAACCCTCACCATACAATGCAGGGAAAAAGAAAATCAATATTCCAAGGATAGTGCCCCCAATCACAAATCGTTTAACCCAACTTTGAATTTCAGAGAATTTCGATTCGATAAAGATGTACATTTTAGTAAAATAAGCAGAGACTAGTCCTGTCATTACTCCTAATAAAATATAAAAAGGGATATCTTTTAATACGAATCCTTGGGTAATATCCGAAGGGTATAAAACCGTTTGACCCAGAAAAAAATAGGATGTTAAAACAGCTGTTGATGAAGCTATAAGTAGAGGAACCACTGAGGCCATGGTTAAGTCAATCATAATCACTTCGGTTGCAAAAACAATGGCTGCTACGGGCGACTTAAAAATGGCTGCCATAGCCCCTGCACTAGCCACACCCAATAAAAGCATGATTTGTTTATAATTCAGATGCAGTAATCGTCCCATATTTGATCCGATGGCAGCACCTGTAGCAAGCGCAGGACCTTCTAATCCAACCGATCCCCCAAAGCCAACGGTAAATGTTGAAGTGAATATGGAGGAAAAAATATTGTGTCGTTTTATGATTCCATTATTTTTGGAGATGGCAAACAGTACACTTGGCACCCCATGTCCAACATGCTGGCGAATAATTAATTTTATAAAAATAAGGGCTATAAAAATACCAATGGCTGGAAAAACAATGTAGCGATAGTTTTCATATTCGGTAGCAAAATTACTGGTAAGAAATGTTTGTATAAAGTGTACTGAATTTTTTATAATCACAGCAGCCAATCCCGCTAAAATTCCAATAAGCCCACTCATGAAAAGCATAAACTGCCGATCATTGATATGTCTAAGCCTCCATATTAGAAATTTCTTTAGGACCTTATACTTCATCCAAGTTATTTAAAAGATTTTGCGTAAAAATATTACAAAATTTGTTAGTATACATTCGCTTTAACGATTTCTTTGCAACAAAATCAGCCCTTTATTTAATCATCCGAAAAGTACTTTAATAAAGTTCGGTATTTTGAAAAGACTTTTGCTCTTGAAATAAATCCGAGGTATTTTCCATCTTTAATCACAACGAGATTGAATTTGCCGGAATCTTGAAATTTTTTGGCCACTACTTCCATGGATTCATCAGGATCAATTACATATTCCGGAGTAATCAAAATGGTTTGAACACTTGTAGAATCATACAATTCGGGTTTGAACATAATGTGGCGGATATCATCCAAACGAATAATGCCGAAGAAATTACCCTCAGAGTCAATGACGGGAAATATATTGCGTTGTGATTTAACAATGATCTTTACTAAATCACCAAGGCTTCCATATGGGTCAACACTTTTAAAATCTTTTTCAATCAATTTGTCAACCCGCATCATTGATAGTACGGCCTTGTCTTTATGATGGGTGAATAATTGTCCTTTTCGTGCTAATTCATGAGTGTATACTGAGTGTGGTATAAAGAATTTAATGGTTGCATAAGAGATCGATGATGTGACCATTAAGGGAACGAGAAGATGATAACCTCCCGTAATTTCTGCAATTAGAAAAATAGCAAACAAAGGTCCGTGGAGTACTCCGGCAATTAAGCCCGACATTCCTACCAATGCAAAATTGCCTTCAGGAAGAATCCCTAAACCAAAATAGTTGACTAATTTAGCGAAGAATAAACCAGCAATAGCTCCGATGAAAAGTGTTGGAGCAAAGATTCCCCCAATTCCCCCAGCTCCAAAAGTCACAGAACTA
>JBFFMB010000160.1:0-4897 GCA_041554455.1 Bacteroidales bacterium | reverse complement strand
GGGGGGATATAAAATGCACACCTTTTTCTAACATGCGTTTATAATCTCTCCAGAAATTGTCGGTATATAAAAATAGGAATACCCGACCACCACTCTGATTTCCTACAAAAGTTTTTTGTATTTCATTAGCTGCTTTCGCGAGTAATAAACAACAGTGATTTATTCCTGGAGGAGCAACTTTTACCCAGCGTTTGGTTTCGCTCAGCTTAGTATCTTCAATGAGCTTAAAGTTTAATTTTTCAGTATAAAAAAGAATAGCCTCATCGTAATCATTTACAATGAGGGCTATTTGGGCAATAGTTTGTTGCATGAATTTTATTTTAATATGCCACCTTCAATAATCAATTCGTAAGAGTAGCCAGCACCAAAATCTTTATTTAAAACAACCATGCCTTCAAAAGTCGCGACATCTCCAACCGTTACTGATTCTTGAGTCGTTACAGTTAAATCAAAGTTGCCATTATCATCTGTCCCATCTTGTAGGTGTACCCAGTTTTGACCCATAATACCATTGTTTACTTTGATTGCTTTCCCACGTAATAAAACTTTTGTCCCAGCATATTGAGCTCTGTTTTTGTAAAGTTCGGCAATTGTAATACCACCTGCTACAGCTTCTATTTTAATATCTGCTTTATTCACAATTGGTTTTTGCATTCCTTGCTGGTGAGGATCTGATGCTTGCATTTGGGCTTTAGCTGCTATTGGCTTATCACTGATTTCTTGAACAAAAAGGATGGTCTCAAAAAAGCGATCTAAATCTTTACTTTTAAAATCTTTCATTGGATAAGCTTCATTATAATATAATTCATCTCCAACTTTGACATCCATTTTATTAACAGCCATCCATGCTTCTAGATCATTTTCAGTTACTCGAAGATAAGTGTATGCACTGGCTTGCAATACTTCTTTAACGATTACTTTATTTGAGTTAGTAGTAGTGTCATTTTCTACAGCAGTAGCTTCTGATGTTCCTGTATTGCACGATGATAAAATAGTGATGCAGATGATTAACGAAAGTAGTGATTTCATGGTATGATTTTTTAGTTTATTGAATGTGAAATTTAGTTTAGCAAAGATATAATAAAAGCGGAATATGAAAAGTGCTTAAGACCAAATAATTAAAAAACTGTTAAATAATAGCTACTCGTATTTTCTTCTTTTTTAATCGACTATTATTGACATCTTTAATGAGTTGCCTCACTTGTGATGAATGTACAGCTACAAAAGCACAATCTTGTTTGAGCTCAATTATTCCTATTTGATCAGGCTTAAGATTGCCTTGCTTAATAAATAATCCTGAAATATCACCTTTGGATATCTTATCTTTTCTGCCACCTGAAATAAATAAAGTTTCCCACACCGGAGCCAAAGGGATGTCTGTCTTTTTTAATTCTTCTACTTCAGTATCTTGGATATAATCGGGAAGCTTTTCTTTCTCCCATTGAAGGATGTATGCAGTCCCTTTTTTATGCATACGAGCTGTTCTTCCATTCCGATGAGTAAATTCATGACTTCTTGATGGTAATTGATAATGAATGATGAATTTTATTTCTGGAACATCAATTCCTCTGGCAGCTAAATCTGTGGCAATAATTAATTGGTAGGTCCCATTACGAAACTTAATAAGGGCTCTTTCCCTGTCTTTTTGTTCCATTCCTCCATAAAAACAAGCATGACTGATATTGTTTCTTGTAAGATGATCACTGACTTCTTGAATACTATCTTTAAAATTGCAAAAGATGATACCTGCATGATTCCCAATGTGACAAAGCGTATCAATTAAGGTATCTAATTTATCTTTGTTTGGAGAAATTACAGTCTTAATTTTTAGTTCAGGAACACCTTCTTTCAGAACGTTTACATAGTTGGGGTTTTTCAAATTAACAAAGCTTGGAATCACAACTTTGTTGGTAGCTGAAGTCAATATTTTTTTTTGAATTTTGGGTAAAGCTGTAATAATTTCATCCATTTCACTTTCAAATCCAACCTCCAATGATTTGTCAAATTCATCCAATACCAATGTATTGATCTTATCTGTCGAAAACGTTTCCCTTCTTATGTGATCTGCTATTCGTCCAGGTGTTCCGATAAGGATTGCGGGTGGATGTTTTAAATCGATTCTGTCTTTCGAAAAATCACGCCCACCATAAACGGCATTGGCTTTATGTCCCGTTCCCATTTCTCTGATTACTTGTTCAATTTGGATGGCTAATTCTCTCGAAGGTACAATGATTAAGCATTGGACTTCTTCGCAATCAGCCTCTAGTTCATTTATGATTGGTAATAAAAAGGCTAGGGTTTTGCCTGTACCGGTTGGGGAAAGTAAAACAATCTCAGCGCTTGAAGAAATAGCCAACTGAGCTTCTTCTTGCATGAGATTGAGTTTTTCAATATTTAGTTTTAATAAAATATTTTTCTGGCTTTTCAGGATGTTTGACATCTCACAAAGGTAGCTTAATTAAAGGTGATCTAGATAATAGGATATTAGAGATCTTTATGCTTCATAATTAAATTATTAGATGATTATTTATTTAGAAAGAAAGTATTTTACCATCGGGGAAGATTACTCCTTTTTAGCCTTCGGTATGTTTTTCTCTTTAATTTTTTTATATAAACAGGTGGAATATTAGTGCCGTCAATTAATATTGCGAGTTTTGAGTCCATAAAATCTAAAGAAATCATCATAATACACTTACAATTAAGACAATGAACCTGATGAAAATTTAATTGATCATTAAATACGAATCTTTATAACAACTTTTTTTACTTTCGATGCTTGTTCAAACATAACACAAGGTTTGTGAAGATCGTTAGGAAAAAATATGGCAAACATACCTGCTTCAAGTTTTATTAAATCATATGGGCTATCATAAAAGGCATAATCCTCTTCCTCATTTTTAATAAGCACTGTTTGTTTTTTTAAAGAGCTTACTCCAATACGTTCAACTCCTGAAATGATGTATTGAACATCAATATGCTTGAAATGGCCTTCCAATTTACATTCGGCCTCAGGTTTTGTATTGTATTCTTGAATGCGAGCAAAAATATGTTCCTGCTCAATCTCATATTGGCCAGTGGCTATATTCAGCAAATCTGTTTCTGAAATATAAGAAAATGCTTTAGCAATTTTTTCACTAAGACCTGCATATAGTTTGGTGTTTTCAATTTTATCTATGATCATAATGTGCGTTTTTGGATTATGTTATTGCTTTTTTTGCAAAAAGGAAATCTTCGAAATGATCAATTCGCTGTTTTCAATGCCTTTGTATTGAATGTTTTGAGTTGTTAATTTGTTTATAGCCAATAAATCACCTTGGTTTAGAGTCTCTTTTTTATTGTTAAGATCAAAACTAACTTTACCAGAATAAATGTATATGAACAATCGATCCCAGACCTTTTCAATGAAGCAATCAGTGCATTGGTTTTTTTTGATTGCTTGCATGCTAAGTTCTCCAATTGTTTTATCTCGCGTCATTAAGTTAAAGTCAGTACATCTTCCTATTGTAGATGTTTTCCAATCTCCTTCAAAGGCATCCATTTCAAATTTGTTAAGACTCTTTGTATAATGGTTTTCGTGATTTAAAATGATTGATCCATCTAAAATCATTATTTTTCTTGAGATTCCTGGAAGTGACGTAAATGTAGATTTTTCGATTTCAACTTTGGCTGTACTTAATCTGAAGTCAAAATCTTGTTTTTGATAATCAGAGGTTAGGGGATATATCATTAGTTGTGTGCTTGTCCCTCCAGCCCATTTAGTCGTGATAAACCTATCAGCGTCAAGTTTAGTGTAATCCATTGAATGATATTTTCTAAGATTATTTTTTTTGGATGAAATTTATTTAATTATTCATTATCCATATTTTTTAGTACCCATAATTCAACCATTTCTTCCCCGCGCCAGTGTTGATTTCGTTTTGTTTTTTTAGAGGCTGATTTTACATTCTTTCGAACGAATAATTCTCTCTGAAATCTGGTTTCATTTGATAATTCAAACTCAATCGGGTGGACTTCTGTAGAATTTGTAATTTGTGCAAGATTCGAAAATAGAAGCACCACTTTTCCTTTAACTTTCAAATGCTTTTTTGCTTCAGTGAAAAAACGAGGAAACAGATCTTCATCGTAATAAATGGCTTTATCCAAACCCTCTGTATTTTGGGAAGCAGGTAGCCAAGGCGGGTTAAAAACGATTAACTCGCTTTTCTCCTTTAAGCCCGCAAATAAATCGCCATATTTAAGAACAATTTTTGAGGCTTCGATATTTTTGTCTTCTGTCAATCCTATGATCGCATTCGGATTTGAATCCGTTCCATAAACTATTTCGAATCGATGTTTTAATAATTGAAAAGAAAGAACTCCAGAACCAACTCCAATGTCAATAGCTGTTTTTTTTTCTCCATCATACTTCTTTAACCAATGATCAAAAAGGTGCAAATGCTCAAATCGAGTCGGAAAATAAGTTCCAAAAAAGGGATGTAATTTTTTATCTAGAACGGGGATAGATATCCCTTTTTCATACCATTGCCATGAACTATTTAATCCTTGAATTTTTGGGAAAGGAAGCAGGAACTCATTTATAGTAGGATATAGTTTCTCGAGCCAACCAATCTCTGGTGCTTTTCTTAAACTTAATTTGTTATTCTTTACTAAACCTAATATTCGATGGGAGAGCTCTCTAAAAATTGAACGAGATTCGCGCTGACCTTGAAAGGACTGATCGGGATATTTAAAATTTACATATTCTTTGAGAGCATTCAATACTCTTAGACCACTACTATAAAAGTCAACAATTAAAATCGAATGACCTTCAATGAGAGCTTCGATAGCGTATTCAGTATCCATCCTCCGTCTATAAGGAACGACATCAATATTTGAAATAATAGGGTTTGGGCGACTT
>JBFFMB010000159.1:0-4901 GCA_041554455.1 Bacteroidales bacterium | reverse complement strand
CTTTGAGGGCTTTTAAGATGGCCTCCTTTTCCACATTATTAATGTGAAAATTATCGGTTGAGGAATGCTCATTTGGGATATCAAGCATAATTGAATTCTCATCAAGCATTGCAGTATTATTCATTATTACAGCTCTTTCAACTAAATGCTGAAGTTCCCGAATATTGCCAGGCCATGAATACAATTGCATTTTCCGAATGGCCAATTCAGTAAATCGTTGTTTTGATTTATTATATTTCCGTGTATATCTATTTAGAAAATGGTTGATCAAAAAAGGAATATCCTCCGTACGTTGTCGTAAAGGAGGTAAATTTATCTCAACAGTATTAATTCGATAAAGCAAATCTTGTCGGAATTCTCCTTTTGCCAACATCTGATAGATTGGAATATTGGTTGCACATATCAATCGGATATCAATTTTAGAGGCTTCAGCTGAGCCCAGTTTAAAGACTTCCCTATTTTGAATGACTGACAATAATTTGGATTGTAAGTTCAAGCTTAAATTTCCAATCTCATCTAAAAAAAGGCTTCCTTTATTGGCCATTTCAAATCGACCAATTCGGTCTTGTTGCGCATCTGTAAAAGCTCCCTTTTTATGACCAAATAATTCCGCTTCAAATAGACTCTCGGAGATAGCTCCTAAATCAACATTAATAAAAACCCCATTCCCACGTTGTGATTTTCGATGAATGCTACGAGCAACCAACTCCTTACCCGTACCATTCTCTCCTAAAATCAGCACATTCGCATCGGTTTTTGCGACCTTATTTATCGCTTCAAAAACAGGAATCATGCTTTTAGATTTGCTAATAAGCTCTCCGAACGATTGATCAATATCAGAAGATAAGGTGTTTTTTATCTGATTAAGATTTTTGTTTTCCTTTTTAATTTGACTCAATTTAAAAACAGCTTGTACTGTGGCCAATAAACGCTCTTGCTCCCATGGTTTTACTAAAAAATCGACAGCCCCTTCTTTCATTGCTTCTACAGCCAATTGAATATCTCCATAAGCCGTATTCATTAATACATGGGCATCGGGATCAATAGTAAGGATTTTTCGAAGCCAAAATAACCCCTCCTTACCACTGGTTTGTCCAAACGAAAAATTCATATCCAAAACAATGACATCATAATTTTTTTCAACAATTAGGTCTGGAATTTTATTGGGTTCTGCTAGCGTTGTGACTTCTTCAAAATGAGATTTCAAAATCAATCGGGCAGTATGCAATACATCCACATCATCATCTACAAATAAAATCTTTCCTGTCGCTCTACTTTCCATCAATACCATTTTAAACAAATGTACAAAACGTATCAATATGACACAATAAATTGTGCCATATTAAAACAAAGCGCTCTCAGTAAAAAACAAAAGCAGTTTTATTCATCTGATATTCTGATTCTTAAAAAAATTGGCACATTAAGTGCTTAAGTAAATACAAATCTAATTAATATGATACGCTATTATTTAAAATTTGCCTTTAGAAACATTCGTCGCCAGCAAATTTATTCAATCATAAATATCTTTGGATTGGCTCTAGGTATTGCTTTATTTCTAATCATCGCCTTATTTGTAAAGAATGAATATTCATATGATAAGTATAATAAAAATTACGAACGTATTTATCGAATGGAGTTCGGGCATTGGTGTGTAATTCCTCCCGGATATGGACACCTATTAAATGGTCAAATTCCTGAAATTGAAAAAATTACACGAACAATCCACACTCAAAATATATTATTTAGTTATGAATCAGCAAATTCAGACAAACAAGTCCAAAATATAACAGTCCAAGATGCACTAGGTGTTGATTCAACATTTTTTGAAATTTTTGATGCAGAGTTTATTAGTGGTTCTGCACAAAATTCCCTGAAACAACCGCTTACCATCATACTCACCGAAACTTTAGCCAAACGTTTATTTGGGGACGAAGATCCTTTGCATAAAGAGATTAGGCTGGATGATGCCTATACGATGAGAGTGGATGGGATTATTAAAGATCCGAAGAACTCCCATTTTATGTCGGAAGCATTTTTCTCGGTAACCAGCAACAATATTATTCAAGGTGAAGGACAAACCAATAATGTCACTTCATCAAATTACTTAACCTATTTTTTATTTACTAAAGAATTTAATGTAGATAAAATAAGAACAAAGATTTTTAATTTCTTCAAACAATATAAGGAGAAAGAACTTGTAGATGATGACGACCGAGAAGAATTTATTATACTACGACCTTTAAAGGATATCTACTTTTTTAAAGAAGCTCAATTTGAAAATGGCATAAAACATGGCAATAAACCAGTTGTAAACGCATTTATCATCATTGCGATTTTTATACTACTCATAGCAGGCATCAATTTTATTAATTTGACTACAGCTAGAGCTGCTATACGATCAAAGGAAGTTGGGATTAAGAAAGTGGTTGGATCAACCCGTACAAGTTTGATTTTGCAATTCCTGATAGAGTCGGTAATGATTAGTGTTTTTGCAATGCTCGTTGCATTGACAATGCTACAAATCTTGCTCCCAGAATTTAATAATGTTGCCTTAACCGATTTAAATTTTGATTCAATTTTTACGCTAGAAGGAATACTTTTAATGAGCGTATTTGCGGTACTAATTGGATTAATTTCGGGAATGTATCCTTCATTATATTTAAGTTACTTTAATCCTATTTACACCTTAAAAGGGGAAAGTAAAAGTGGGAAAACTGCTGGGCTATTCAGAAAAGTATTGATTTCATTTCAATTCATCATTGCGGCAATTCTCATAGCAGGAACAGTGGTAGTCAATCAACAAATTAGTTTCTTGAAGAATAAAGATTTAGGCTTTAAAAAAGAAAATATTATCAATTTTGATCTTGTTTTTGGCACTATAGCAAAGAAAAAAGATTTCAAACAAAAGCTTTTACAAAATCCCAATGTTTTACTTGTTTCATTCTCACATGGAATACCAGGCAACACAAGAAACACTAACACTTTTGCTTGGAGAGAAGGTGTCAGAGTTCAAACAAGGGTGACATCTGTAGATAAAGATTTTATTGAGCTTTATGAAATTAAGCTACTCAAAGGCGATCTTATTAATTGGCAACTGGAATCGGAGCAACGAAAAACGGCTTTAATTAATGAAACACTTGCAAAAGAAATTGGATGGGAAGACCCGGTGGGAAAGATGGTAAATAGAGATGGGCGGTTTTACACAAACTTTATGGAAGGAAATTTTAGGGTTGTTGGTGTTATTAAAGACTATCATTTAGAGTCGCTACACACTCCAACTGTGCCATTAGCCATTAGCTGGGATGAGAGAACTCATTTTAGAGCAAGTATCAAAATTGCAGGAAACAACATCCCCGAAACACTTGAATATATTGAAAGTGCATGGGATGAATATGCACCCAGTTTCCCATTTACTTATACATTCTTAGATCAAACATTTGATCAGATGTATAAATCGGAGGAACGCATGCAAAAGATAGCCATCTATTTTTCAGTACTCGCCATTTTTATTGCTTGTCTTGGACTGTTTGGCTTATCAGCTTTTATGACACAAAGAAGATTTAAAGAAATTGGAGTACGGAAAGTTCTAGGAGCCACCATTCCTCAAATCATAATTAAATTAAGTCGCGAATTCTCTATTCTTGTCATTGTATCGAATATAATTGCAATACCCATTGCTTGGCTGGTTTTATCTAAGTGGTTAGATGATTACCCATATCATGTAGAAATACAATGGTGGATATTTCCCATTGCTCTTTTCGCAACTCTATTTGTTGCTTTAACAACAGTGAGTTTCCATTCCCTAAAAGCGGCAAAAGGAAACCCTGTTGATGCCATTCGTCATGAATAATAAAACCCATACAGCTATTAATATGATACACTACTATTTAAAATTTGCTTTAAGAAATATTCGCCGTCAACAAATTTATTCTATCATAAATATCTTTGGTTTAGCCTTAGGAATAGCTTTATTTCTAATCATCGCTTTATTTGTAAGAAATGAATATTCATATGATAAGAATAATAAAAATTACGAGCGTATTCACAGAATGGAGTTTGGGAGATCGTGTGCAATCCCTCCCGGATATGGGCATATAATGACTGGACAAATTCCAGAAATTGAAAAAATCGCAAGAGCAGTCCCTTATCAAAATATGTTGTTTAGTTATGAAATATCCAATTCTGACAAACAAGCCCAAAATATAACAACACTTCATACGCTAGGTGTTGACTCAACTTTTTTTGAAATTTTTGATGCAGAATTTATTTGTGGCTCAGCTCAAAATTCTTTAAAAGAACCACTTACTATCATACTCACGGAAACTCTATCAAAACGCCTATTTGGAGATGAAGATCCGTTCCATAAAGAAATTCGCTTAAATAATTCTATAAATATGAGAGTAGATGGCGTCATTAAAGATCCAGCAAATTCTCATTTTATGTCGGAAGCATTTTTCTCTATAACAACCTGTAATATACTTCGAGGCGAAGAAATAATCTATAATATGGCTTCATCAATTTGCCTTACTTATTTCTTATTCAATGATAAATTTGATGTTGATCAGATCAGGACAAAGATTTTTAATTTCTTCAAACAATATGAACAACGTAAACTTGTAGCTGAAGACGGAACCGAAGATTACATTGTTCTACGAGCGTTAAAAGACATTTACTTTTTTAAACAAGCGAAACATGAAAGTGGCATTAAACACGGCAACAAACCCAATGTAAATGCATTTATCCTAATTGCGATTTTCATTCTACTCATAGCAGGCATCAACTTTATTAATCTCACTACAGCAAGGGCTGCCATTCGATCAAAAGAAGTAGGTATCAAAAAAGTGGTTGGATCAACCCGAACAAGTTTGATTATGCAATTTCTCATAGAGTCGGGATTGATT
>JBFFMB010000158.1:0-4905 GCA_041554455.1 Bacteroidales bacterium | reverse complement strand
TGCAATTGGTTTGTGCGATGATACCTTCGTAATTATTCAATCTGCCAATAAAATCAAGAATCGGCGGTATGTATTCAATGTTCAATGGGTAATAACTAATGTCTACAGAAGTCTTCATGGATTATTTATTTTGAAACAAATTTACAATAAAATTAGATTCTTATCTTTGCCAAAATTAAATAGAAATCCATGCGTAGATTGTTGTTTCGTATCGTTTTATTTGCCTCCCTTTTGTTGCTCTTCCCTTCCTGTTTGACTGTGGAGAAAAAGGAATATCATTTTGAACTGAGCTCAAAAAATACAGGAGTTTTAACTATAAAATACGAAAATATAATGTCTGTATTTGAGGATGTTGAAGATATTGACACCGACTTCAATGAATTAATTAATTCGTATTTGGAAGGTGATCTTGTAGAAAAGGAATTTCGTTTTTCAACAATTATCTCAAAACGTTTGTATGAAGAAAATGGTGTTTTATGTGGGGAAGTAAAATTAGAATTCACCGAACTAACTGCGGCTCATTTATTTCAATTTGAGGAAAATGGACCATTTATGTTAAATTTTAATAGAAGTTCACGCATGGAAAAATACGCCAATTCTAATGGAAACTATGGTGGCGAAGTCATGCCAATTGTTTTTTGGTCAGAAAATTTACGTTCATTGGAGCTCTTTACAAGTATTACAAAGCCAGATGAAACTTGCTTTAGTTTGCTTGAGAAATTTAAGGAATGGGAGCTTGATGCGCTAATTTAGACTATCTCATATCTACTATCTCAAAGTCAGGGTAATCATCCTTATTGAATGAAAATGCACTTAAAGGAATGTCTTTATTTGTTATATATTTGTTGAAAACATATGAATACGTACTTCCGTTTTTATCAAAGATTGAAAAGTTTAAAATTTGTTTTTCAAGCTGATCAATAATTACATGAATTTTCGTAAAGTTCCGTCCTTTAAGAGGAGTAAGTTCAATAATCTCTACCGTTTTTCCATTATAAACATCTTCTTGAACGAATTTAGATTTATAATTATCGTTATATGAATTTAACAGATTACTTGGAGTGATCGCATCAGCATCATCTTCTTCCAATTCGTTGATCATTACTTCTTCATCTTCCAAAAGCAATGTCCACATGGTTTCTCCATCTGATATAATTATTTGTTCTTTAATGTCTAAACGATAGCTATCGCCCATAATCTGAATAATGCCCGATTTACTTTCGTTAATTCCGGCTTCAGGATTATTCATCGTCAAAGTGAATTCAACTTCAATGGTCTTTTGGGCTTCGGTTTTGGCAATGACAGCATCCAATATCATGGAGGCTTTTTTATCTTTTTGAGCGAATGCTCCAACTGCAAATGTAAGGGCAATAATGCCAATAATAATTCTCTTCATCTAATCTTCTGGTTTATCGTTCTGGTTTAAATCCTTCAAAAACTGTTCCAATGCAAACTCATTGGCAACTTTTACTTCTCTTGCTTTACTGCCTTCAAAACTCCCAACAATGCCGACTGCTTCTAATTGATCAATGATACGGCCAGCTCGGTTATATCCCAACTTCAGTTTGCGTTGAAGAAGAGAAGTTGATCCTTGCTGAGTTTGTACAATGATTCTAGCGGCATCTTCAAATAACTCATCCCTATCATTGGGGTCAAATTCAGCTTGCCCGTTACTATCTTGTTCATCGGCAAATTCTGGTAATAACAAAGCTGATGGATAGGCTCTTTGTGAGCCGATAAAATCAGTGATCTTATCTACTTCGGAGGTGTCTAAAAATGCACATTGTAAACGAATGACATCACTTCCGGTTGATAATAGCATATCTCCACGACCAATCAGTTGATCAGCCCCCCCCGTATCTAAAATGGTACGAGAGTCAATTTTTGAAATAACTCTAAATGCAATACGTGCAGGAAAATTCGCTTTGATAGTTCCTGTAATAATATTTACAGATGGACGCTGAGTGGCAATAATTAAATGGATCCCAATGGCTCGTGCTAACTGTGCTAAACGGGTTAGCGGGTTCTCAATTTCTTTACCTGCCGTCATTATTAAATCGGCAAATTCATCCACTACCAAAATGAGGTAGGGGAGGTATCTATGTCCATGGATTGGGTTTAGTTTTCTCGCAATGAATTTTGTGTTATACTCTTTGATATTTCTAACCTGTGCATCTTTCAGTAACTCATAACGGTTGTCCATCTCAATACAAAGCGAATTTAACGTTCGAACAACCAAACGAGTATCGGTTATGATCGCTTCTTCGGAGTCTGGTAATTTCGCTAAGAAGTGTCTCTCAATTTTTGAGAAAAGAGAAAGTTCCACTTTTTTGGGATCCACTAAAACAAATTTTATTTGTGAGGGGTGTTTCTTGTATAGAAGCGAAGCAAGGATGACATTCAATCCTACCGATTTTCCTTGACCTGTTGCACCTGCCATAAGAATGTGAGGCATCTTTGTTAGGTCAACGATATAACTTTCGTTGGCAATTGTTTTCCCTAAAGCACAAGGAAGCTCCATTTTAGATGTCCGAAATTTTTCGGATGACATCATGGATTTCATGGACACAATCTCGGGATTTTGATTAGGAACCTCGATACCAATCGTTCCTTTCCCGGGGATAGGAGCAATAATTCGAATGCCCATAGCTGCTAAGCTCAGCGCAATATCGTCTTCAAGATTTTTTATTTTGGAGATGCGAACACCGGGAGCAGGTACAATTTCGTATAGTGTTACAGCCGGTCCAATGGTGGCTTTAATTTTTTCAATCTTAATTGAATAATGATTCAAGGTTTCTACGATACGATTTTTGTTCGCTTCCAACTCGTCTTTTTGAACATTGACTTTGTCGGTATCCCCATATTCATCTAAAAGGCTAATTGGTGGGTATTTATAGCCCGCCAATTCAAGAGTAGGGTCGTATTCCGTATCAACGCCAAAATGATTTGGTGTGCCATTTGAATAATTATGTTTTTCCTCTGCCGTTTTTTCGATGGTTAACTCAATTCCTTCTTCATAGAGGATTTTTTCTTCCTTTATTTCAGTTTCTTACGTAATAATAGGATCAAACTCAATCTCTTCCTTTTCGTCCTCTTTTAGATCTATTTCAAAGTCTTCATCTTCACTTACTGAAAATTCGACAGTATTATACTTATCATCTTTGATCTCATTTTTGGGCGTTTCCGAAATGATTTCTTTTTTGGAAGCCGAAATAGTAAAGAGTTTAAATGGGAAATTAAAGAATACAATTAAATAGCTTACCAATATAAATAGTAAGGCAATAAAAACGCCTGGAAGACCAATCATTTTTATTAAAATCAAATTGATTTGATAACCAAAAACACCTCCTAAAGCTGCATATGTACTGTCTTTGAAAAGCAAACCAAAAGCTACCGACAGCCATAGAATGAGTATTAATGAATGCCAAAAAGTTTTGTTAATTGAAAGGAGTTGGCGCTTAAATAGTAATTTAAAACCCCATACAAAAATGATTAATAAAATTAAAAATGAGGATATCCCAAATCCATCATGAATGATTAATTTACTTATATATGCTCCTGCATAGCCCGTCCAATTTTCAATGCCCATGCGTTTTCCGAATTGTGACCAATTCACTACGTTTACCTTATCCTGATCAATCCACCATGAAAATGTGAATGATACAAATGCAAATAGTAAATAAACAGACAATAGTATCAGGAAGAAGCCAAAAACCCTTCGTATTCTTTCGTCACGGAAAAATGAGAAAATAGACTTCATACTATACGATGAGGTCTTAGATTTTCTTTTGGTATTATTTTTACCAGTACGGAAAGTATTGCTCTTAAGTTGGTTGGCTCGTCGTGGCATTGAATAAATTAGCTGATTATTGATTTCAAAGGTAATAAAACCTAATGATTATTTCGATAAGCTGAAGACGATAAATATATTATTGATTTTTCAAGTATTGACCGGCTTCTTCAGAATTAACTACTTTATAGGTTTTTGGGATTTTTAATTCGTTTTCAGATAATTTATTGTTTTTAATCTCGCTTGCTTTGTATTGCATAAATACGTTGCCCATTTGAATCTCGTATTCTAGTAATGTGCCCTTTATCTGATAATATATAGGGTCAGCTTCATTAATCCAATCTGTATTTCCTAAAGTTGTAGTGTAAAAAGCCCTGAGTTCAATATTTTGTTTCAGCTTTGGAATATAAACTGTAACGATAATCAATCTGCACGAATAGCCTAAAATAAGTTTGCTCTCTTCGGTATGTTGAATGCTCTGAATTGTAAAAAGATCCCTATCCTTTAAAATATCAATTTTGTTTCTTTTAATAGCTATTGCCGATGAGAAAAAATCGACCAAAGTATAGCTGACTTCCTTTTTGTAATCATAAATTAAACCTTGATGACCTAAAGGGCCATTGGTATAAGAGTAAAATTTTTGATTCTTTACAAGTAATGTAGCTTGTTTTGGAAGGACTTCCAGTAATTGTTCTTGGATCCCATCTTCATAAGTAATTCGATAAGTAATTTCTCCTTCAAAATCTTTTGCAGCTTGAAGCGAAGACGTACTTATGATGAATAGAATCCAAAAACAAGTAATTTTTAGTATGGAATATTGTTTATTCTTCAATAATCTGGATTTCATTGATTTTATCATTTCCTCTGATTGTGTCAATAACATCAAGTCCTTCGATAACTTTACCAAAAGCAGTATGTTGACGATCTAAATGTTGAGTGTTCATTCTGTTATGACAGATAAAAAATTGTGAACCACCTGTATTTCTTCCAGCATGAGCCATTGATAAAACACCTTTGTCATGGTATTGATTATCGCCGTCCAATTCGCAATCAATGTTGTAGCCTGGACCACCAGTGCCATCACCTTTTGGGCATCCTCCCTGAATGACGAAATC
>JBFFMB010000157.1:0-4910 GCA_041554455.1 Bacteroidales bacterium | reverse complement strand
ATTGCTTAGTCAATTAGGGATGTCTCAGGTTTTAGAACCCGTAACTTGGTCGTTTAGTACAAACGATTTAGGCAATAATGAATATGAGTTGGTGTTTACCGCAAATATTGATGAACCCTGGCATTTATATTCTCAAAAAATTGAGATGCAACCTCCAGCCACTTTATTTTTATTTGAACAAGATGCGAATATTGAATTTATTGGGAAAGTTGATGAAACAGAGTCTGTAGAGGTTTTTGACCCCAATTTCGATATGATGATTCGTTATTTTTCTCATCAGGCCATCTTTATTCAAAAAATTAAAATACTCAATGGAAACTCTGCAACCATCAAAGGGACGGTTGAATTCATGAGTTGTGATGATACTAAATGTTTACCTCCAACGGAGTTGGAGTATCAATTTGTAATTGGAGAAGTTAAACAAACAGAAGCGCTAGAAGCAAAGCCTATTGTTCCTGATACAACAAATAATGATGAAGAAAGTAATTCTTTAATTGTTTTCTTTTTTATTGCGTTTGGAGCTGGTTTGTTGGGGTTGTTAACGCCTTGTGTGTATCCAATGATTCCAATGACGGTTACTTTTTTTATGAATAGTAGTGGTGGAAATAAAGTAAAAAGTAGAACCAATGCGATTGTTTTTGGATTATCCATTATTCTTATTTATACATTAATTGGGGTACTTGTCACCGTTCTTTTCGGTGCCGATTCGATTAAAATGGTGAGTAGTCACTGGATTACAAATACTATATTCTTCTTGCTATTCACATTCTTTGCCGCTTCCTTCTTTGGAATGTTTGAGTTAGTATTGCCTTCTTCATTAACCAATAAATCAGACAAGCAAGTTGATAAAGGCGGATTGATTGGATCCTTTTTTATGGCATTAACTTTAGTGTTAGTCTCTTTTTCTTGTACTGCACCATTTGTGGGTGGAATCTTAGTAGAAGCTGCGACAGGTAGTCTTATTCAACCTATTGTTGGAATGTTTGGATTCTCTTTGGCTTTTGCACTATTATTCACATTCTTAGCTTTCTTCCCAAGTTTATTGAGCAAATTACCTCAATCAGGTGGTTGGTTAAATTCGGTGAAGGTCGTTTTAGGATTTATTATTCTTGCTTTAGGAACCAAGTTTTTATTGGTGCCAAATCAAGCCTTAGGGTGGGATATTAGCCGTGAATTCTTTATTGCTATCTGGATCGTTTTATTCACTTTGATGGGTTTCTATTTATTAGGGAAAATCAAATTCTCACATGATAGTCCTGTGAACTTCATCAGTGTACCTCGATTGGCTTTAGTTGTGGCTACATTTACTTTTGTAGTATACCTAATTCCTGGTTTAATTGGAGCTCCTTTAAAAGCCGTTTCTGGATTTTTACCTGTGGAGTCTTCATTCGATTTGGTTGAGTTAATTGGCAAGAGAAGTGGAGGTGCAGTCATGCAAAATCCAAAATCAGAAATTTGTGAAGCTCCAAAGCATGGTGATATTTTACATTTACCTCACGGATTGCAAGGCTATTTTGATTATGAACAAGGAATGGCTTGTGCGAAGAAATTGAACAAACCGGTGATGTTAGATTTTAAAGGTCATTCTTGTACCAATTGCAAGGTGATGGAGAAAAATGTTTGGTCTGATCCAGAAGTGCTGAAACGCTTAAGCGAAGATTATGTAATCATTGCTTTATATGTGGATGATCGTACAAAACTACCCGAATCCGAATGGGTGACTTCTACTCGTGATGGCAAAATTAAAAACACCATAGGAAAGAAAAATGCCGATTTACAGATCAACAAGTATGGTGTTAATGCGCAACCCTACTATGTCTTGGTTGATCATGAAGGAAATAGTTTAGTTCCACCACGTGCTTTTGATCTGGATGTTGATGAATATGTCGACTTCCTCGATAAAGGTTTAGCCGAATTCAAAAAAAGATAACATCCTTTAGACCGCTTATTAAGCGGTCTTTTTTTTGCTTTAGATTCAAAATGGAATTTACATAATCCATGTAATTTATTGATTTCATTATCTGCAAAAATTATCCTTTTATTTTTTTAAATTCGTACACACATATAAAAGTTCAATCTTCATGAAAAACAAAGCCTATTTAATTATTATGATCTTCTCTTTTTTATCGCTGATAAGTTGGGGTCAAAAAAAGGAATTAAGTTTAGAGAAAATCTATTCAGACAATGAATTCGCTACCAAAAGTTTTGGTCCGGCACGTTGGTTGTCAGATGGGTCAGCCTATACTACTTTGGAAGCTTCAAATATAGAAGGAGCAAAAGATATTGTTCAATACAATCCCTTGACTTCTGAAAGGACGATCATGGTTAGTGCTCAATCATTGATTCCTCAATCAAAAGAGCAAGCACTAGATATTTATGATTATGAATGGTCAGATGATGGAGAGAAACTATTGATCTTTACGAATACTCGACGTGTTTGGCGTTATCATACCAGAGGTGATTATTGGGTGCTTAATCTAAAAAATGGGAAACTTCAACAGCTAGGAAAGTCTCTAAAATCAACTACCTTACAGTTTGCAAAATTTTCTCCGGATTCAAAAAAGGTGGCTTATGTAAGCGAGCAAAATGTGTATATGGAAGATTTATCATCTGAAATGATCACCCCATTGACAAGCGATGGTGGGGGCTTTATTGTGAATGGGACATTCGATTGGGCTTATGAAGAGGAGTTGAGCTTACGGGATGGTTTTAGATGGAGTCCTGATTCCAAAAAAATAGCTTATTGGCAAATGAATACGGAAGGCATTGGAACCTTTTATATGATTAATAATATTGATTCGATTTATCCTAAATTAATTCCTATCCCTTATCCTAAGGTAGGAACGACTAATTCGTCTTCAAAAATTGGGGTCCTTGATATTGAAACATTAAATACTTGCTGGATGGATATCCCGGGTGATCCACGGAATCATTATTTGGCACGCATGGATTGGGCTCACTCTTCCGATGAACTAATCATTCAGCAGCTTAATCGCAAACAAAATGTAAATAAAGTATTCTTAGGAAATGCAACTACGGGTTCGGCTAAAGTCATTCATACTGAAGAAGTCGATGCCTGGCTTGATGTATATGACGATTTAACGTGGTTTGATGATGGCAAGTATTTTTCTTGGAGAAGTGATAAAACAGGCTGGTTGCATTTATATAAAATCTCTAGAGATGGTAAAGAAATCAAGCCAATTACTCATGGTGATTTCGAAATTATTAATTTACTGACGATCGATAAAAAAGGAGGATGGGTCTATTATATTGCAGCTCCTGATTCGCCTACTGAGCGTTATTTGTTTAGAAGCAAACTCAATGGGAAAGACAAGCCCCAACAACTTTCTCCAACTGGTAAAGTTGGACATCATTCCTATGAATTATCTCCGGATGGGAAGTTTGCTATTCATACTTTTTCTAATTCAACGACCCCTCCCAAAATGGATGTGGTGAGTTTGCCCGATCACAAAGTGCTAAATGTTTTAGAGGATAATTCTGAATTAAAAGAAAAATTGGCTGAATATAATATTCCGCAGAAAGAATTTTTTAAACTTAAAATTTCTGACAACTTAGCGTTTGATGGATGGATGATCAAGCCCTTGGATTTTGATCCCTCCAAGAAATATCCCGTCTTATTTTTTGTATACGGAGAACCTGCAGGAAGTACAGTGCAGAATAATTTTGGGAGAGATTTATACCATGAGTATATCGCACAACAAGGATATATTGTAATCAGTATTGACAATAGAGGTACAGATGTTCCCAGAGGTAGAGAATGGCGAAAGAGTGTCTATAAAAAAATTGGAATCATTGCCACTGAAGATCAAGCTGCAGCAGCACGAAAGATCATGCAATGGGATTTTATAGATTCCGAGCGGATTGCCATTTGGGGTTGGAGTGGTGGAGGTTCCATGACCCTTAATTGTATGTTTAAATATCCTGAAATTTACAAAACAGGGATTGCTGTTGCTTTTATTAGCCATCAAAAAATATACAATACCATTTATCAGGAAAGATATATGGATCATCCTGATAATAATAAAGAAGGTTTTGAGCAAGGAAGCCCAATTACGCATGCTAAAAATTTGGAAGGAAATCTCCTTTTAATTCATGGTTCTGGGGATGATAATTGCCATTATCAAAGTTGCGAGATGTTGGTTGATGAACTTATAAAACACAATAAATATTTCACTATGATTGATTATCCTATGCGTTCGCACGGAATTTCTGAGCGTGAAAACACCTCACTTCATCTGCGAATGTCGATGGTTCGCTATTTGAAATTAAATCTTCCAGCAGGAGAGAGGTAGTAAATTTTGGTTTTTTATTGGAGCTTTCTTTTTAAGTTTACGGATGTTGGGGTGATCGATAAACCACCCTTACCAGTACATTTAACACAGCTTGGCATTTGTTTGCTTACTTCAGAAATTGTTTGAATCACTTCATTCAAAGGAATCACCGCATCGTATCCTGAACGGGCCATCGTTGCAGATGAAAGTGCGTTCATGGCAGCACTGATATTCTTACCTAAACAAGGAACTTCGACCCGATCAGCCACTGGATCACAAATCAATCCTATCATATTTTGAATGGCCATTGAAGCAGCGTCTATGGCTTGTTTGGCCGTTCCGCCATACAGTTGAACCAATGCAGCAGCTGCCATTCCAGAAGCGGCTCCACATTCTACTTGACAACCATGTTCTTCGGCTGAAAAACCAGGACCGGCCGCAAAGTAAGCACCGATCAAACCAGCCGCGAAATATGCTTTTATTATGTCATCTGTATCCAATTTTAAGTCTTCAGATACCGCTTTTATTAATCCTCCAATAGTACCACAAGAACCTGCGGTTGGATTGGCAACAATCACTTCCATGGCGCTTTTGGATTCCATGATAGCTGTGATGTTT
>JBFFMB010000156.1:0-4919 GCA_041554455.1 Bacteroidales bacterium | reverse complement strand
GAAAGCGAAGTGGCTGCCATCAATATGGTTTATGGTGCTGCAGGTGCCGGTAAAAAAGTAATGACTTCTTCTTCTAGTCCTGGGATTAGCTTAAAAATGGAAGGTGTTTCGTATATGGCAGGTGCCGAATTACCAACTGTATTATTAAATGTTGTGCGTGGTGGACCAGGTTTAGGAACCATTCAACCTTCGCAAGCAGATTATTTCCAAGCGACCAAAGGTGGTGGACATGGCGATTATCATTTAATCGTTTTAGCTCCTGCTTCTGTTCAGGAAATGTCGGATATGGTCAAAGAAGGTTTTGACTTAGCATTTAAATATCGCAATCCTGTCATGATCTTATCCGATGGTGTGATTGGTCAAATGATGGAAAAAGTGGAATTATTCGATCATATTCCACGTTGGACTGACGAAGAAGTGAAGAAAAATACGCCTTGGGCAACTACTGGAAAAACCAAAGATCGGGAACGTAATATCATTACTTCTTTAGATCTTGATTCTAGCCGTCAAGAAAAACATAATATAAAATTACAAGCGAAGTATACAGAGATTCGTGAAAATGAAGTCCGTTTTGAAAAATTCAATTGTGACGATGCTGAATACTTATTCGTTGCCTACGGTTCGAGTGCACGTATTGCTCAAAAAGCCATGCAATTATGTCGTGATAAAGGAATTAAAGTAGGTCTTTTACGTCCTATCACATTATTCCCATTCCCTGAAAAGGAAATTAACGATTTAGCCGGACAAGTGAAAGGGATTTTAAGTGTTGAGATGAGTGCCGGACAAATGGTTGAAGATGTTAAATTGGCTGTTAATGGCAAGACCACTGTTAAGCATTATGGTCGTATGGGTGGGATCATTCACTCACCTATCGAAGTTATGGAAGCTCTTGAACAAAAAATTATAGGAGGATGTTGCAATGAGTAAAGATCTATTAAACGAAATCATACAAGCCGAAAATTTAGTTTATAAAAAAACTGAATTAATGACCGATAATACCTTGAGTTATTGTCCTGGTTGTGGTCATGGTACGGCTCACCGTCTTGTCATGGATGTTATAGAAGAATTGGGTGTATGGGAAGATACCATTGGTGTAGCTCCTGTTGGATGCTCTGTTTTGGCCTATGACTTTATGAATATTGATATGCAACAAGCAGCTCACGGACGCGCTCCTGCTGTAGCTACTGGTATCAAACGTTGTTATCCTGATAAAGTGGTTTTCACTTATCAAGGGGATGGTGATTTGGCTGCTATCGGTACTGCCGAAACCATTCACGCCATCAATCGTGGCGAAAATATCGTAATCATCTTTATCAATAATGGTATTTATGGTATGACTGGTGGACAAATGGCTCCTACGACCCTTCCAGGGATGAAGTCATCGACCTCTCCTTATGGTCGTGATGTAAATTCGATGGGAAGTCCATTAAAAATGACAGAACTCATAGCGAACCTACCTGGTGCGTATATGGTTACTCGTCACGCTGTTCATACACCTGCCCATGTTCGTAAATTGAAGAAAGCTTTGAAAATGGCCTTTAACAATCAGATTAACAAAAAAGGGGGTGTTTCATTCATCGAAGTTGTTTCTAACTGTAATTCTGGTTGGAAAATGTCTCCGGTACAATCCAATGAATGGATGGTCGACAATATGTTCCCATTCTATCCTTTGGGAGATATCAAGATTGACGGAGAAATGGTAAAAAAATAAATTAATCGCAGATCAACAGATCGATTAAAAAGATAAAATTATGACTGAAGAAATTATCATAGCCGGTTTTGGTGGACAAGGGGTGCTGTCGATGGGAAAAATTCTTTCCTACTCAGGCATTATGCAAGATCAAGAAGTAAGTTGGATGCCTTCTTACGGACCTGAAATGCGTGGAGGAACAGCCAATGTTACGGTAATCATTAGCGACGAGCGCGTGAGCTCGCCTGTGCTTACTGAGTTTGACACGGCCATCATTCTGAACCAGCAATCCATGGATAAATTTGAAAAAAGTGTGAAACCAGGGGGATATATGTTATACGATCCAAACGGAATTACACGTCATCCTGAACGCAAAGATATCAACATCTTTAAAATTGAAGGTGCTAAATTATCTGCTGAGATGGGGAATACAAAGATCTTTAATATGGTGGTCTTAGGTGCTTACTTAAAAATGCGCCCCATCGTTAAATTAGAGAATGTTATTCGTGGACTAAAAAAATCATTACCTGAACGTTATCACTCACTCATTCCATTGAATGAATCAGCGATCAAAAAAGGGATGGAAAACATCGAACAGATTATTGCAATTTAATAATTGTACTGTCAATAAGGAGAAAGGCCGTTCAGCAATGAATGGCTTTTTTTTTTGTTGTACGATACAGTGATTTTATGATTGAATGATTTTGCATTTTAGATAACGTCATATAAAACAACACAAAACAAACTAATTCATCATTTGTATAGGGTGTAAGCCATAATTATAATCCTATTAAAATCTTTACTAATTCACTCAAAATAAATCATAAAAATAGTTATAAATAGAAATCGCTTTATAGGCAACAGAATAAGATGTTATCAGTATATTTAAATTCTATTTAGGGTTTATGCAGACTCACATTATGCAAAATATCCATAAAAATACAGTGAGAGGAGAACACGAAAAATCTATTCTAAATGAAGATAATTAGTATTTATTTGAAATATAAATGAGAGTAAAAATTTTAAAAAGTATAAGTAAGCTAATAAGTTCAATATTTGTTATTGGATTATTATTGTATTCATGTAATCAAAAAAACACAAATGATAGTGTAAATTCCCAGCTAACTGGTTTAAGTGGCCCCTATTTAGGGCAAAAACTACCAGGCACAACACCAGAGATCTTTGCTCCCGGAATTGTTTCTACGGCTTTATATGAAAGAGACCTTTGTGTTTCCCCTGATGGAAAAGAAATTTATTTTACGATTAGATATCGCAAATGGCATAAAGATAAGTTCGCTATTATCGTCGTTAAACAAATTGATGGGGTTTGGACAGAGCCTCAAGTGGCTTCTTTTTCGGGTGAACATTTTGATATGGAACCTTATATCCAGCCTGATGGAAAAAAGATGTTCTTTACGTCAAAAAGAGTCCCTCCTGGGATTGATGAAACCGAATTTAGAAAACGTACTTGGTATTTACAATTCAATATTTGGTATATGAATAGAACGGAAAATGGTTGGGATGATCCAAAAATGGTTTCAGAGGAGATTAATGGAGCAGGTGGTGCATTGTATGCCTCCATGACTAAAAATGGAACCTTATATTTTACAAAGACGACACCAGAAGGAGAATTTATTTACCGAAGTAAATTTGAAAATGGCAAGTTTTCGAAGGCTGAAAAACTACCAGAGAATGTGAATAGCCAAAAAGTACAGTTTAAAGCCTTTATATCTCCGGATGAAGATTACATCCTCGTTCCAGTATTAAAAGCTGGCGAAAATGAGGAATACCATGTTTCTTTTAGAGATAAAAATGATCATTGGAGCAAACTCATTTCCATTGAAAAAACATTAAATGTTTCAAGTGGATATGTCCCTTCTATCTCTCCTGACGGGAAGTATATTTTCTTCCAAACCCATAATGAACGCTTTACTGAATATAAAGATACCTATAAAGACATTGTAAGAATGCATGATGGTGGAGGAGATATTTATTGGGTTGATGCTAAATTAATCACCGATTTAAATCCATTTAAAAAATAAACATAAAATAAAACTAAAAATGAACGCTTTAAAAAGTATAAGTAAGCTAGTAAGTTCAATATTTGTTATTGGATTATTATTGTATTCATGTAATCAAAAAAGCACAAATGATAATCTAGCCTCTCAACTCCCTAGCTTAACAGGCCCCTATTTAGGACAAAAACTACCAGGTACAAAGCCAGAGATCTTTGCTCCTGGCATTGTTTCTACAGGCTTATATGAGCGTGATTTAACAATGACACCAGACGGAAAGGAAATCTATTTTTCAGTTCTTTTAGGAGCTCCACATAATAGAGCTCATATCGTTGGGGTTAAAGAAGTGGATGGTGTTTGGTCGAAACCTGAAATAGCCCCTTTCTCAAATGAGTATGGAGATATTGAGCCTTTTATCCAGCCGGATGGTCAAAAAATGTATTTTATATCCAAAAGACCATTGATTGAAGGAAAGGATAATAAGTATACCTATAATATGTGGTATGTAAATAAAACTGAAAATGGGTGGAGCAAAGCAATACCCGTTGGTGAACCTATCAATGGACACGGAAGTGTTTTTTATCCTTCATTAACTAAATCAGGAAGTTTATACTTTTCTAGAAAACTTGAGAATAAAGTAGAACGGATATTTAGAAGTAAAATTATTGACGGGGCTTTTACTGAACCGGAATTACTACCTGAAGTTATTAATAGTCCAGATGGTGTAAGTAATACCTTAATTTCGCCTGATGAAGACTTTATGATCATACCACAGATCATTGAAAGTGAAAACTATGGAGGAGGAGATTATTATGTTTCGTTTAGAAATGAAGATGATAACTGGAGTGAATTAATAAATTTAGGAGCTGAAATTAATTCACCAGCCTGGGATTACTGTCCGGCACTTTCACCCGATGGAAAATATTTCTTTTTTCAACGTGATGCATGGACCGAAGATTTGGATGGAAAGATTCTTAAGTATGAGGATCTCTTAAATATTCACAATGGTGGAGGAGATATTTATTGGGTGGATGCAAAAGTAATCACAGATTTAAACCCCTATCATAATTCTAAGCTCTAGCCTTAATTTTAGGGCTAGATAGCAAGAGAGAAAAAAGAAATTGGATTTTTTAATAATTGAATAAATAACAATTTGATAAAATGTCTGAAAAAAAAACTATATCAGAATTAATAAAAGGGATGACCCCCATACT
>JBFFMB010000155.1:0-5025 GCA_041554455.1 Bacteroidales bacterium | reverse complement strand
TACCTTTAAAGGGATAAGTTCATTTTTATCGATGTATAGAATCATCTTTTTAGAATAAGATGTGGGGATTTTTATTTGCTGATTTGCCTCGACATCTTCATAGTTTTTAATGTCTTTATTATTTTCAAGAATCATATAATCACAAAGTTTGAATTTGTCGGCGATGGTCATTAAGTTCTCTCCATCCATTGCTAGATAATTTATAAAGCTAAAGTTGGGGTTTTCAAACTCTAAAATCCAACATTGTTTTCCATCTATTAAGGCCTCTCCCTTAATATCCGTCATCTCAAGATTTTTTTCAACAAAGCTTTGGTATTGATACATAATACTGGAAATTATTTTCTTATACCCTGAGTCAAGTATTGTATGGTGTTGATCTTTCCGCATTGTTTTTCCAGTTGGACTGAACTTCACATTTACCCATGGAAAGCTATTCGTATTGATGATTGCTTTTTGTTTTTCCCATTCTGAATTATATAGCACTTCAAGGCCTATTTTAGGATAATCCATTTTGGAATATACTTTTAACGGATCTATGGAAAGCTTAATGAATAAAGCTTCTTCCATTAATTTGTTTTTGATCCGTTCTGTCTTCTTCAATTGATAAGTGATGGTATGAATGGTCTTTACTTTTTCAAACATCTCTTTTAAAATCTGATCACCCTTGATATTCGTAAGTTCATCAGCATAAGTGAATGGCATAAGAAAGAGAATAATAAAAGAAATGCTAAGATGAGATTTTAGTCTATTCGTCATAAATTCAGTAGATTTAAGAGTCAAAAATCGACATTTAAATTTGAAGAAACAAGCTGAATTGAAATGGAAATTGTTAAGATTCTTTAAAATGTCTGTATCAAGCGATAAGATGATCGATGGAAAGGAATATCATAACAGCTAGTACAAAGTAATTAATCCGCATAAAATAGTAAAAAGGGTTGAAAGGCGTATTCTCTGTTTTAAGCAGTTTTACAAAAATCCATATGAGCCAAGAGCTGGCAAGGATTAAACCAATGCTGACAATAACTGAGTTGGTGATACCAAAGAATGGAATCATTAATGCGACAATGGCTGTGGAAAAGGTCCAAATAAACGTGATGTTTTTTAATTGTCGTGGAGTATAAATCGAAGTGATGCTCGGATAACCGGCTTTTTTGTATTCTTCGCCATATTTAAGCATGAGCAACCAAAAATGGGGTACTTGCCAGATGAAGAAGAAAAATCCAAGTATTAATGCGTGAGGATCGGCCAAACTTCCACCACCTGCAACCCAACCAACTAGTGGGGGTAAAGCACCAATAATTGATCCTGGCACAACTGCAAAGGCTGTTTTCTTCTTTAGTGGGGTATAGATGGCATTATACCAAATCATGGCCAATAAAGCCAATTGTAAGCCTACAAAATTGGAGCCTATATATATTAAATAGGATCCTATAATGCCAATAACAAAAGCAAAAGCCAAAGCTCCGTTGGTACTTATTCTGCCTGATGGAATCGGACGGTTTTGGGTGCGTGTCATCAAAGCATCTTTGTCTTTTTCCTGATAGTGATTAAGTGCAGATGATGAGCAAGCCAATAAGAAAATACCAATGGTTGGGATGATCAAGCCTGTGTCGAATGCTCCATTGGCTAGCACATAACCCGTAATTGTAGTGAGTGCAACGGCAAATGTGATTCTTACCTTGCTGAGCTCCAGAAATGTCTTTAATAATCGCATCTGTAATTTTTAATTTATGCTGTTGGCTGTTGGCTGTTAGCTTTTGGTATACCAATAGCCAAATGCAATAGCTAAAAGCTATTTAAGTGTTTTTATGTATTCTATGATTTGATCCAATTGCTCATCGCTTATTGTCTTTTCATACGATATCATCAATCCTTGAGCATAGCCTTTCACAAGATCTGCATTTGGATTGTTTAAGGATTTCCGCATATAGTCGCGATCAACCGTGATTTCAACTTCTTCGCCATTCCGAATTACGATTTCTTTGCGTCCCCAAAGATCTTTAAAACTCGGACCAACTATTTTCGATCCATCGGTTGAATGGCAACTGATACAGGCATTTTGTTTTAAGATTGCTAAACCAGGATGATCCTTAGATACACCCAACTCATTAGCAAACCACTCATTATAATCTGCTTCCTCTTTCACAATTAGTTTGGAGAGCATATATGAATGCTGAAGTCCACAATACTCGGCACAAAGAATATCATAATCGCCTAATTTTTGGGCGATAAACCACATAAAATTATCCTTACCAGGAACCACATCTTCTTTGATCCTAAAAGCTGGGACATAGAGCGAGTGGATGACATCGTGTGAAACTAAATCTAATTTTACCGCTTTATTTAAAGGAACAATTAAGTTTTCCGAACGTTTCCCATTTTCGTATTCAAAGGACCATGCCCACATTTGTGCATGTGCTTTTACAATCATGGCATCGTCAGGGACTTCACGCATAGGCTTAAAACCTGCCCAGCCATAATAAAACATGATGAGTACTAAAATAGTTGGGATGGCCGTCCATATAATTTCCAAACGATGATCGCCTTCAATATTCGTGGCGATTGGGTTTCGCTTTTTGCTGTAACGGATGACAAAATAAATCATCACAGTTGTAATCCCAATAAGGAAAAATAAAGAAATTCCAATGATTACAGCCATGGAGGTGTCAACCCCGTTTACAAAATTTGATGCTTCTGTGAACATATATCTTTATGATTAATTTTTTATCTAGTTGAATAATCAATAATTGTAAGTACCATGAAATTGACAAAAAGCAGCATTACGATACCAAGCATTATGCGGTAAATTTTCTTTTCAAATTTTAGGTGCATATACCAATAAGCGACTAAAATAGCTTTAGTGGTTGCAATGGTTAATGCTGTAATTACTGTTAATGTTAGAAGGCTAGCGTTGGCAACAGACACTGCGACCGTCATTATCGTTAATATAATAAGCCCTGCCCACGTGCCAAAATGCTCTTTATAACTTACAATATGTTGTTTTTCTTCGCTCATTTTTAATTATTTTAATGAATTAGATAAAATAGAGGGAATAAGTAAATCCAGATTAAATCAACTAAGTGCCAATACAATCCGCTGTTTTCAAGGAGTGAAATGCGTTTGCCAGTAACTTTTCCTTCTTTCATTTTTTTCATGACTACAGCAATGAATATTCCACCCACAATGATGTGAACAGCATGCAAGCCAGTCATAAAGTAGTAAAGAAAGAAGTATAATTTTTCACCTGAAGCCATCTCCGCATAATGAGCCATTCCTGGGAAAATTCCGTGATCAATTTTTGCTCCCCACTCAAAATATTTATTAACTAAAAAAGCCAATGCAAAGACTTGGGTGATCCATAAGAGGATGAGTGACAGTTTTAAATTCCCTTTTTGTAAGGCTGTTATCGACATCGCTACCGTCATACTAGAGGTAATCAGAATAATGGTATTTATCGTTCCAATAGTTACATCTAATTCATAAGAAGCCTGCAAAAATGCATCACTATTAATACTTCGATATACAAAGTAGACAATGAATAAGCCTCCGAATAAAAGAATTTCAGTAAACAAGAATAACCACATGCCCATCTTATTAGCTTCGGGGTCACGGTTATGTCCTGAATTTGGTAATACGAGATGCGCCATTCTATTTAGTTTTAAAGTTATAAGGTCCGCCTTCGTTTAGTACAGGTATTTTATCAAAATTTTCTAATGGAGGTGGAGATTTTGTTTGCCATTCGAGAGTGATTCCACCCCATGGATCGCGACCCACCTTTGTTCCATTTCTCCATCCTTGTATCAAATTCCATAACATCATGATTAAGCCTATGGCTAGTATCCATGAGCCTACGGTTGAAATCACATTCAGATTGGTGAATTCGGGTAGATAATCATAATACCTTCGTGGCATCCCCATCAATCCCAAAATCAACATGGGGAAGTAAAGCATGTTAAAGCCCAAAAAGAAAAGACTGAATGCAATTTTTGCTCTTTTGATATTATACATTTTCCCCCAAATTTTGGGGAACCAATAATGCAATGCTCCAAAAAAGGCAAATCCTGTTCCTCCAAACATCACATAGTGAAAATGACCAACTACAAAATAGGTGTCGTGTAAATGGACGTCGGCTGCTAATGCACCAACCACTAATCCAGTTAATCCACCAATTAAGAATTGGAAGATAAAAGCTAAAGCGTATAAAAGTGGAGGTTGTAGATCAATGGAGCCTTTGTATAAAGTTGCCACCCAGTTAAATACTTTTATGGCTGTAGGAATGGCCACTAAAAATGTCATGATTGAAAATACGATTCGTGCTGATCCACTCATGCCTGAGGTAAACATATGGTGTCCCCATACAAAGTAGCCTACAAATGCGATAGCCATTCCAGAATAAGCAATGGCTTTATAGCCAAAAATGGTTCGATTAGCAAAAGTCGGAATCATTTCAGAAATAAGTCCCATTGCTGGTAAGGCCATAATATAGACCGCTGGATGCGAATAAATCCAGAATAAATGCTGATATAAAATAGGATCTCCACCAATGCTTGGGTCAAATAAACCAACCCCGAAAACACGTTCCGCAATGACCATTAATAATGTGATTCCAACAACGGGAGTGGCTAAAAGTTGTATCCATGAGGTGGCATATAACGACCAAGAAAATAAGGGCATTTCAAACCAGCCCATACCAGGTGCTCTCAAACGATGGATAGTGACAATAAAATTCAAACCTGTTAAGATGGAAGAAAATCCGAGGATAAATGCAGCCAAAACGGCCAGTGTAACATTGGTTCCGGTTTGTACGCTATAAGGCGCGTAAAACGTCCAACCTGTATCTGCAGGACCGTCGCCAACTACTAAGGTCATTAAGGCAAAAATGGCTCCACCAACATATAAATACCACGATAGTAGATTTAATTTTGGAAAAGCAACATCATCCGTTCCGAGCATGATTGGGAGGAAGAAATTGCCAAAAATTGCAGGAATACTTGGGATGATAAAAAGAAAAATCATGATAACCCC
>JBFFMB010000154.1:0-5039 GCA_041554455.1 Bacteroidales bacterium | reverse complement strand
CATGTTCCACTCGAAGAGTATAAAAAAGATCGCCCACGAGAATACAAAGAATTAGTAGACTCTGGCAAATTAGATACTGTTGTTGTTGAAAAAGAATTTAGCAAGCTGAAAATGAAAACGATTAAATTCTTTGGCTATTTATTTCTTGGAATTGGTATTGCCATTGTGATACTTATCATTTATTCTCTAATTGCTGGAACATATTAATCAAAAATTAAAATATGGTATTATATTTGAGTTAGATATGATATCGGAACAAAATAAAAATAAATTTTAATATAAAATTAATAAAATGATTATGAAAACTTTAACTTTAATTTGTCTTGTTGTTTTTCTAGGAAGCGGCAACTTGGCAGCTCAAGACTTTGAGTACGTTGGTGCGAAAAAATGTAAGATGTGTCATAATAAAGATGCAAAAGGTGCGCAATACAAGCAATGGGAAGCAACAAAGCATGCAAAGGCAATGGAATCGCTTAGTGCTGATGAAGCAAAAGATCCTAAATGTTTAAAATGCCACTCTACTTACGGTAGTGTGAATGCAGACCTAATTTTAACACTAAAAGTTGAAGAAGGTGTTTCTTGTGAATCTTGTCATGGTGCAGGTAGTAAATATTTCCCTACGGGTATCATGAAAAACAAGGAAAAATCAATAGCAAATGGTTTGATTGCACCAACAAAAGAGGTTTGTATTGCTTGTCATAACGAAGAAAGCCCACATTTCAAAGGCTTTAATTTTGACGAGTATGTTGCAAAAATTGCTCATCCAGATCCATCAAAATAGGGTTTATAAATCGTATAAAAAACCCCTTATCTGAAAAGATAAGGGGTTTTTTTGTGCGTCTATTTTTGTGAAATCTTAATACAATGCCGAATGACAATCGGAGCAATTCATCACTTTCCAATCTTCTCCAATATCAACAGGATGTTTAAATTCTAATGATTGAAAAGCCAAAGCTGTTTCCATATTTGCAGGATTCCCTTGTGCATTAATGATGTGACATAAGTTACAATCTTTTGAAATATTCCGTTCTTGTTTAGTCGTATGTTTATCATCGTGGCAACGGAAACAACCATTCGTTTCAAGGTGTCCGATATGGTTAGGATATGCACTCCATTTAACCTTCATGCTTGGAAAAATATTTTTTTCAAATTCTTGCTGAACAGCTAAAATAGCTTGATCTATCATCACCTTACTTGTATCCATAAATTCAGGATAAGTGGAGACATAGTATTCTTTAATTCCTAAGTCAATTGCTTTAAATGCACTATCTTTCGTTGGATAATCTGTATGAAGAATACCCATTGCCACCATTTTGAAATCTGGAATCGAAGGTGAAATAAGTTGCGCTGTCATGGCATTGTCAATAAATTTAGAGGGTGATAAATAATTGTGAGAAGGCCTATTGTGGCAATCCATACAATCCATAGTACGACTCTCAATACTTGCTATATCTTCTGGACTTAAAGGATCTTCTTCATCTTCATAAATAAAAACCTCTCCTGTTTTTTTGTTGGTGTATTTTACCCAAGGAATAAATTCGCGATCTAATGTACTTGATTTATATTCGATAGTTATATCGGGATTTATATGCCAGTGTATTCCTTCGGATAAACCTAAAGCACTGTAATTAGGTCCTGTTTTGATTTGTAGACTGATATCCCATTCGGTGTTCTGTTCATCAGCTATATAATGTCTCTCTAAGCGATTTTGTTGAGCATAAAATTTCTCTGGCCAATGACAACGTTCACAGGTTTCACGAGCAGGGCGTAAGTTAGCGACAGGAGTAGGGATGGGTCGAGGAAACACATTGGTTGTTACAGCATACACCTGATACATTCCCGACAATTTTGAACGTACATACCAATCCGCACCTTCTCCAACATGACAATCAACACAACCAACACGAGCATGTGGAGAATTTTGATAAGCCACATATTCGGGTTCCATTACTTCATGACAAAGAGTTCCACAAAATTCTACGGATTCGGAATAATGAAAAGCTTCATAGCTTCCAACAGCCGAAAGTAATAAAAAAATAGTTGAGCCAATAGTAAAAACTAAAAATGCATTTCGATTTGTGGCTTCGTTGAAATCAATACTTGGCCATCTTAATTTGCCAGTGTCAACACTTTTCAGATCTCTTTTACGTTGACGCCACATTCCAAAAGGAATAAGCAATAGTCCGGCAACAACAAAAACAGGTAAAACCATGTAAATTACGAGGCCTAAATAAGAGCTTCCTTGATTAAAAAAGAAAGAGATGGTAAATAAAAAGACAATCATGAAAAGAGCAATAATGGCAATGGTTACTCCAATGACTGAGGTCCAGTTATAAGCAGATTTTGGTAGTTTCATTGTTAGTTAGTTTAGTTTTTAACAAATATACACAATCTAAATGTTTGATATATAGAAAACAACTTAAAATAAACTGAGTTTGACATGATACATATCAATGTTTCTATATAAAAAAAGAAAATTGTAATTTTTAAAAAAATACTACCTTAGCAACACATCTATATTTGAACATATTTGTATTAACGTATTAATTTTATGGAAAAAAAGAAAGGGTTTTGGGTGCACCCCTGGCGATATAAGCAAAGTTTTGTAATTGCATTTTTAATAGTGATCATTGGCTTTGTATTAGAGGTTTTAAGTACAGGTTATGCAATAAAAATGCCTTCTTGGCCTTATAATTTATTGGTTTTACTTGTATTGGTAGCTTATATAATTAGTGTACATTTCATTTTTAAGAATAGGTTTATAAAATGGATCTCTAGTGTTCCAGCTGCTATTTCTTCAATAACGGCATTGACCTTTATCATTATGTTAATGGGTTTTATTCCACAAGTTCGCAAACCTGGTTTTGTAGATCTTATTGGATTAACAGATGTAGTAAGAAGTTGGCCTTATCTGCTTTGTTCTATCTATTTATTAATGGTCTTGGGTTTCACAACGCTGAAAAACATGAAAGCGTTTAATTTGAAGAATATTGCCTTCTTTTTAAATCATGCTGGATTATGGATTATAGTTGCTGCAGCATCTTTAGGCTCAAGTGATATGCAAAAATATCGCATGAATCTTGTTCTTGAGCGTGCCATTTTTACCGCTGAAGATAATAATGGCTATCAACGACAAATGCCTTTTGCATTGAAATTGACAGCCTTTAATATTGATGAATATCCACCCACTTTGGGATTATTAAACCCTAAAACAGCGCAACTTTATCTTAAAAAAGGAGATAAACTCCCTGAAGTTACAACTGAAGGAGTATTTCAACTTGGTGATTGGGAATTTGAAATTAAAGACTATTTAACATCCGCTCAATATATTGATACCACTTATTTTGCTTCAGAGAAAGTTGGTTCGGCAGCTGTCGTTTATGTTAAAGCTAGAAATATTTTGACGGATGATAAACACGAAGGCTGGGTAACATCTGGTAATTTTAAAATAGATCCAGAGTTTTTACCATTAGATTCATTGCATTCTTTGGGAATGACTATTCCTCGCCCACAACGATTTAGTTCTGATATTAGAGTCTTCAAAAAAATAAAAGAATTTTACGACATAAATTTGGAAGTGAATAAACCCAAAACGATTTATGGATGGAAAGTTTATCAAACAGGCTATAATGAAGATTATGGAAAATGGTCGAATTTAAGTATTGTTGAGTTGGTAAAGGATCCTTGGTTGCCTGCTGTCTATACCGGAATATTTATGGTTATGATCGGTGGACTTTATATGTTGTGGATGGGAAAATCTAAAAATTAAAATTATGACTTGGTTAAAATATCCTCTTTTTGCGCAATTTGCCTCTGTACTCTGGATTGTAGGTTTATTGGTTCTTTTATTACTGAAGAGTAAACATAAACACTGGATCTCAACAACCTTATTTTTATTGGGATTAGGTGCTCTTATTTGTTTTACGACTAATTTATGGATTAGCCTTGAAAGACCGCCTTTCCGTACATTAGCCGAAACTAGATTATGGTACGCTCTATTTTTAGCAGTGATAGGCTTAATCATCTATTATCGTTGGAAATTAGTCTGGATGCTGGCGTATAGTTTAATACTAGCCATTCTTTTTATATATATCAATTATTTCAATCCGGATACTTTTGATAAGACCTTAATGCCGGCTCTTCAAAGTCCATGGTTTATTCCCCATGTAATTGTTTATATCATTGGATATGCATTTTTGGCTGTTTCTTCCTTAATAGGATTAAAGGGCTTGGTTATGCACACACGAAAGTTTGATGTAACTGAGACCCTTAAAATGGCTGATAATATGGTTTATATCGGTTTTGCCTTTTTAACCTTTGGATTGTTATTTGGTGCTTTATGGGCCAAAGAAGCCTGGGGCCATTATTGGACTTGGGATCCCAAGGAAACCTGGGCCTTTTTAACATGGCTTGTTTATCTTTTATATATCCACTTAAGGTCTAATAAAAATATGTCGGCAAAACCCGCCTTATGGATTTTAGCTTTGGCATTTGTTGTACTGTTGATTACTTGGTTTGGTGTAAACTATTTACCATCGGCACAAGCAAGTGTTCACGTTTATTCGAATTAAAAATCTAAACCTCATTAATTGAATGATTAGTAATTTTTGATTAGGTAAAAAGCTCTTTAATTATTCGTTATTATTCGTGCCAAATTTTGAATAAGCTAAAAATGATTGCTTTTTTCAGATAAGTAAACATCACCAAATATCCTGAAAATGAGCACTCTCAAATTTAGAATGCTTCTATATTGATATAAAACTGTTTTATATCACATACACAATTAAGAACTCATGCAGAGATTTGCATTTATATTTAGGCTTTATTTTTACTAAACCTAAACTAAAATGCCTCCACAACTAAAAACACTCATTCCACTCTTTGCTGTATTTATCACTCTTTTTTTAGTTGCCCGATATTTTCTTGTACCCGATTCTTTTGGGGAGCTAGGACATTATCGATTTAACTCAATACAAGAGAATAAAGACATAGTATTAAATTATGCTGGCAAAGACGCATGTGCTGACTGTCATGATGAT
>JBFFMB010000153.1:0-5067 GCA_041554455.1 Bacteroidales bacterium | reverse complement strand
ATAGCAAAAACACATTCAATCTCGGTGCGCTGTATCAAGAACTAATAATAGCCATTTTAATTGAGCGCTTAAATAAACGTATTGACGAATAAAATGGGTGTCGATTGATTATTTACCTCATTTTACACTGCAAGGATTATTATCGTTATCTGTTGGGGAAGTGATAATGTCCTTGCATATTTTTTGGATTTATTCGTTTGTTGTTTTGTTAAATCGGATATATTCCGACGAAACCCAACCTTCAATTTCCGTTTTTACCTGATACCAGTTTTGATCTTTTTGAAGAATGCGTACTTTCTGATTTTTTGGTAATGGAGAGTTTGTAATTTCTGACTGAACACTTGGGCGTTTACGAATGTTTAAACGATCCACATCAACATAGCCTTCCTCCATATTCTCAAAAATGGAAGTGTCCGAATCCCTGTCTTGCAATAATCGAGTTCGGATGGTTTCCAATGGGAAAGCTGGTCCTGGATCGGTTTTTCGGCCGGGAGAAATCTCTTCATGTCCCAGAATGTGTTGAATGCTAGTGTATTTATTCATGATCGTAAGACATATTTCTTCGAGCATCTCAATTTGAATTTCTGTAAAGGTGTGCCAGTATTTTTCCTGACTTTCATTTCGATGGATTGCCTGAATTACCTCGTTTTCGGGATAGGATTTGCCAAACCACGATAGATATTCTGAACCGCTTTTTTTAAGAATGCCAGCATTGTCTAATTCAATTCCAATGGAAAACTTATTGTATCCAATTCGTCCTTCATAAGCACTTTTGCCTGCATGCCAAGCAATGGTGTTAAATGGAACTAATTGAAAAATAGTGCCATCTCGGCCAATGACAATATGAGCGGAGGCTTTTACTTCGGGCTTGCTTAAATAAGTAGCCGATGATTTGGCACCTCTCCCGGCTGTATAATGAATGATAATGGTGTCGGGTTGAGCTTGTGCGAAGAGGTCTTTGTTTTTATCACACTTCAATTGTGTGATCCTAGCATCTTGGGCCAGTAAATGATTTTCCTTGATGTTGAACATGACTTATTGAAATTTATGTTGTTATAAACATAAATATAATCTGCATATGAAAAGAATACAAGTCTTATTTTGAACAATATCTCTTAAGCAGATTGTAGGAACTACTAAGTCCGAGTTCTCCGGCACGACTTAAATCGTTACAACCCAATTCGTTTTCTTTTAAATATAAAAGAAATAAGCCGCGGTTATAAAAGGCTTCTGAGAAATTGGGCATTAGTTTTATAACTTCCGAGAAATCATCAATAGCACGATGAAAATTACCGTTGATCGTTTTAATATAGCCTCTATTATAATAGGCAAAAGCAAATTGGGGATCGATCTTAATGGCTTTATTATAGTCCTTATTTACCTCTTCAAGTGAATGCTCTTGTATGCTAACTTCTTGCTTGTTTTGTTTTGATGTTCCAATTGTTATTTGATTTTTCATGCTATTAATAGACTCCAAAAAATCAATTAAATTATGCCGAACCCTTGCTCGACTAAAATAGGCCAGTGTATAATTTTCATCTTCTTGTAAACATAAATCAAAATCTATAAATGCTTGATTATAATCTTCAATGCTCGCATAAACCATGGCTCGTTTATAATATAGTTCGGCTTTGTCTGTAGAATTTTCAATACTTTTCGTGAGCTTTTCGATCTGATTATTGGCGGAATCCAGCGTTGTTGTAAATAATTCATTGGTAAAACAAACGATAGGAGCAAAAAAGCCTTTCTGATTAAAGGCGTCATAAAAACGGTTGCTTTGATGTTCTTGTGGATTAAGCACGACTTGATAGACTGGAAGGATGTCAATGTCCCGTATTTGATTTTGAATCAGCTTCATGCTTTGACTATCTACGAACGATCCACTCAATGTTACGATGCTATGCAAATACTCTTCCATTTCTTTGGTTTGTGGAATTTCATCCACACCATTCCCTGCACTTAATTCTTCGACTTTCTTATAGTCATCAAAAGCACCCTCTTCATTATTTAATTCCCTACGTATTCTTGATCGTTCCCGATAAGCACTCGTGTATAAAGGGAATAATTCTATCGTTTTTGTCAAATCCTTTTCAGCATCCTCGTATTGCTTTAGCTCAGAATAAATCAATCCTCTGTAAAAATGACTCATGATGTGGTCGGGATTTAGTTGAATGACGGCATTAAAGTCCAATAAGGATTTTTGCAAATTCTTTTTGTTTTGATAAATAATCGCACGATTGAAATAAGCATAGGAATTATAGGGTGATAATAAGGTAACCTTATTCAGATTATTAAGAGCCTTGTCATAATCTTCCATCCTCATATAGGTAATGGCTTTGCTGAAAATGCCATATGAATTTAATGAATCCAGTTTGAGAGCTCTGTTTAAATCATACAATGCGGAATCGTATTCTTTGAGTTCGGAGTAGATGTTCCCTCTTTGGATCAAACTAATGACGTTGTCAGGATTATAATTGATGGCTTTATTGATGTCAGCCTGGGCTTCTTTAAATAATTCCAAGCCTGATTTTGCGGTTCCTCTTAATATATATACCGATTCGAGTGATAGATTGAGTTGAATCGTTTTGTCGCAATCGGCAATGGCTTCCTCATATCTTTTCAGATTTAAATAGGTTTGAGCACGTCCGAAGAAAATACGTGGATTTGTGGAGTCTGATCGTATCGCCATTGAGTAATCTTCAAGGGATTCTTCGAATTTTTGTTGATTGCTTCGAACTGCTGCACGATTAAAATAGGCATCCGAAAAATATGGGGCTAATTCAATTGTTTTACTGTAATCTAACTCAGCACCAACATAATCCTCAAGATAATACTTAGCAATTCCTCTTAAAAAATAGGCCAGATGTGAATTGGGATCTAGCTTCAATTCCATATTTAGGAGCGAAATGGCATCCAAATATTTATCGTTAATAATGGCTGTTCGCCCTGCTTGCAAAAAATAATTACGATATTGAGCCTGAATCGAAAATGAAAGGCTTAAGAAAAGTAAAAGTGTCAATAATCGTTTAGTCCGCATTCTGATTGTCATTCAATTGTTAATATCACCAGAACAAATTAAAGCGTAAAATGTTAAAATAAAAAATTTCAACTCAAATATTAAGAAAATTTAACGCCCTTTTTTGAGTTCAATTTCAGCCACATTTGGTCAATAGATTCTCAACGTCTGAAATCTCGATAAAGGATGCTCCCATGGATGGTCCGAAATTTCCGGCCAAAATAATTACAATATCAGAAGCTTTCAATAAATTCTTTTTTGTGAGAAGATTCAGTGATTTACAAATAAATTCATCGGAGTTTTTTACGGGTTTGATGAAATTAGCTTCAACGCCATACGAAAGTGCTGCTTCCCTTACGATACGTTTATCATAACACATCGCATAGATTAAGTTATCGCCTCGATATGCGGCTAAACTTCGGATGGTTCGTCCAGAAGTGGAATCGGCAATGATCGCTTTTGAGGCCAATGCTTTGGAAGCGTTGACCGAAGCACGAGCTAAGAATGAAGTGATTTCATTATTAATCACAACGGCTGGTATATCATTGAAATCTTTTTTATTGGCTTCCACTTCACGAGCCGTATCAACCATGACTTTAACCGCTTCAAGGGCATAGTTCCCATAGGCGGTTTCTCCACTGAGCATCATCGCATCAGTTCCATCATAAACGGCGTTTGCGATATCACTGACTTCAGCACGAGTAGGGCGGGGGTGTTCTATCATTGAATGCAACATTTGGGTTGCAATAATCACTGGTTTTCGTGAACGAATACATTTGTTGGTGATCTGTTTTTGGATAACCGGGATTTTCATTTGAGGGATTTCAATCGCTAAATCGCCTCGAGCAACCATGATTCCGTAGGAGTGCTCTAAAATCTCATCAATATTATCGACTCCTTCTTTATTTTCGATTTTAGCAATCAGTTTAATCCGACTGCTTTTTTTATCCAAAATATCCTGAATCTCAATTAAATCTTCTTTGCGTCTAACAAATGAATGGGCAATAAAATCAATATTATTGTCGATAGCGAAATCGATGAACTCACGGTCTTTATCACTTAAACTGGGGAGTTTAATTTCAACCGAAGGCGTATTTACACTTTTATTCTTTTTTACTATCCCGTCATTTTCAACCTGACAAATTAATTCATTCAGATTTTTATCAATCACGCTTAGTTCAATTTCTCCATCATCAATCAAAATACTATTCCCAATTTTTAAATCGTTTACGTAAGCTTTATAGTTGACTGAAAAATTCTCTTTGCTAACATTTGGATCGTTATTTCCATTGATTTTTACAATGTCTCCTTTGTGAAGTTCAAGGCTTTGATTGAAATTTGCCGTTCGAACCTCGGGCCCTTTGGTGTCAATTAAAATGGCAATTTTTTCTGAAACAGTTCGGACGTTTTCAATTACTTTGGCTGCTTGTTCGAGGGTTTGGTGAGCTGTGTTTAATCGAACAATATCCATTCCTGTATCATACAATGATTGGAGGAATTTTACATCACATTTTAAATCGGATATGGTTGCAATTATTTTGGTTTTCTTTTTCATTTAGTATATGGTATTAGGAGGACAATCAATCTGAACAAAAGTACGAAAAATAAGCCCTTTATGCATTGATGACTGTTAATTAAATATTACATTTGAATTCGAAAACATATACATGAAATCATTTCGTTTAAGAAAAATTGAAGAAATATTGAATTCCATTTCTCATGGAATTGGGATTGGAATAGCTATTGCAGGTGTCACATTATTAGTCGTTTTTGGAGCTATTTATGGGGATGCCTGGCATGTGGTTAGCTTTTCGATATTTGGGGCAAGTATGATCGTGCTTTATACGGCTTCCACTTTTTTTCATGGTGTTAAAAATCCACGCTTAAAATATAAACTGAATAAATTTGATCATTCGGCTGTATATATTCTCATTGCAGGAACCTATACACCGCTTGCCTTGGTTTCGTTGCGAGGTGCTTTGGGTTGGGTGATTTTTGGATTGATATGGGCTCTGGCAATTTCGGGCGTGGTCTTTAAAGTGTGGTTTTAT
>JBFFMB010000152.1:0-5073 GCA_041554455.1 Bacteroidales bacterium | reverse complement strand
TTGGTCTCAGGAATTATTAAAAATATTTTAAGTGCTTAAGTAAATATTAGTACAAAAAAAAGAGGGACTAATTAGTCCCTCTTTTTTTTGTACTAATATTTACTTAAGCACTTAAAATATTTTTAATAATTCCTGAGACCAATTTATTATCTGCTTTACCGGCTAGTTCTTTAGTTACAACAGCCATAACTCTTCCCATATCTTTCATAGAAGTAGCCCCTAATTGCAGAATAGCTGCTTTTACGATCGCCTCAACCTGATCATCACTCATTTGTTCTGGCAAATATTCTTCAATAATTCTAGCTTGATACAATTCTTCTTCAGCCATTTCTTCACGACCCTTTTCATTATATATTTCAGCTGACTCTTTTCGCTGTTTAACCAGTCTTTTAAGTATTGAGATTTCAACTTCTTCCGAAATTTCTCCAGCACTCACATCTTTTCCTGTTTTTGCTATCAATAATGATGCTTTAATAGCCCGTAATGCTTCTAATTTCTTTTTATCCCTATTAAGCATTGCTTGCTTAATATCACTATTTATAATAATTTCTAGACTCATTTTATTAAAATTAATCTACATTTTCATGTAGGAATGAATTATTTTCGCGTAAAGTAGCACCTTCATTTTTACTATCAGAAAGCGTAAATTTTGAAATTAAGGACTCGTCTGATGCCTGAGTATCACTTAACTCAACTCTGCGACGCAAATAGGCAGGTTGTTTTTCCATTTTTTCCAAATCTTCAGGTGTTTTAAGTTTAATACTCAATTCCTGTAGTTTTTGAATTCGATCATTCGATCTTCTTTCTAAATCAGCTTTATCATCCTCAACTTCATACGTTTTCTTTTGAGGTTCTATTCTCATGAACGAACTATTTATATTCTCAGACCTAGGTTCTGGCCTTTTCATAAGGGTAGGTTCATTCATTTCAATTTTCTGAGGAGGTTCGTTGGGGCTCTTATCAATTATTGGAGAACTTAAGTCAAAAACAATTGAACGTTGGTCTTCTTTAGTTTTAACATCAGTAGTTTGTTTTTGAGGCTGAGTATTTCTGTTTTCAACCTCTCTTATCAGTTGAATTTCGCCAACTTCTTCCTCTTCAACTTTCGGATCAATTTTAATCGTTGGTTTTACTGAAACTTCATCATTCAAAGAATGAATCGTAAGGTTTTCACGACTCAAGTCTTTGTGTTTTGCATTAAAGCCTGTGGCAACCAATGTTACTCCAATTTTATTTCCTAAAGATTCATCGACTCCATTTCCCCATATAATCTCAGCATTTTGCCCAGCTTCATCTTGAATATAATCGGTGATTTCTGTTACTTCATCCATTGAAATTTCTTCAGTTCCAGAAGTAATATAAAGAAGAATATTACTAGCGCCAATAATCTCATTATCATCCAATAATGGAGATGACATAGCCATTCTGACAGCATCAATCGCTCTTGTTTCGCCTTCAGCCGTTGCTGATCCCATAATGGCCTTCCCACTATTTTCCATTACGGTTTTAACATCTTCAAAATCCACATTGATATAGCCTGTAACGGTAACGATTTCGGCAATGCCTTTAGCAGCTGTAGTTAAAATATTATCTGCTTGATGAAAGGCTTGCGATAATTTTAAATCGCCATGCAATTCACGTAATTTATCATTACTAACCACAAGCAATGTGTCAACATTGGCACGTAACTCTTCAATTCCCTGATTAGCCTGAAGACGACGTTTACGACCTTCAAAGGAGAACGGAATAGTAACGATACCTACAGTAAGAATCCCAAGTTCTTTAGCAACTGCAGCTATTACAGGCGCCGCACCTGTTCCTGTTCCACCACCCATTCCGGCAGTAATAAATACCATTTTAGTGTTTTTTTCCAATATTGCTCGAAGATCCTCAATATTCTCCATGGCGGATTCTTTCCCCACAGATGGGATAGATCCAGCTCCAAGTCCCTTTTTTCCTAATTGGATTTTAATGGGAATTGGGCTAACCTCCATAGCTTGCGCATCGGTATTGCAGACGATGAAATCAACACCGCGTATCCCTTGATTATACATATGACTTACGGCATTACTACCACCCCCTCCTACGCCAATAACTTTAATAATAGAAGATTGATTTTTGGGAAGATCAAAAGTTATCATTTCGCTCATTTTTTAAGTATTTCTAAATTTAAATTTTTTACCGTCTATATCTTTAACAATTCTCAGTTTTTATCAAACATGCATTGTTAATAGCATTAATCCATTGCATCACGCTCAAACCAGTCTTGAATACTCCTTAGAAATCCAGCTGGTTTCTGCTCTTTTTTATCTTTTCTAACGGTCATTTTTTTCTTTCGTTTTTCACCTTTATCCTGCATATCACTGTGGCTTTCACGATTAAAACGACTAATTCCTTCGATTACTAAGCCAATTCCAGTTGAAAACATTGGACTAGCTACCTCATTATCGACCTCATTTGAAAGATGTTCGTTAGGATAACCTATACGAGTATCCATTCCTGTAATAAACTCTGTTAATTGTGCAATGTGTTTTAGCTGAGCGCCACCTCCTGTTAAAACAATTCCTGCTATCAGTTTTTTCTCGAAACCTGAATTTCGTATTTCATAATATACATGTTCAATAATTTCTTCCATACGGGCTTGAATGATACTCGCCAAATTTTTCAAAGAAATTTCTTTGGGTGGTCGTCCACGTAATCCAGGAATGGCTACAATTTCTTCATCACGATTTTCGCTTGCTAAAGCAGAACCAAATTTTACTTTTAATTCCTCGGCATGTTTTTTAATAATCGTGCAACCCTCTTTTACATCCTCAGTAATGATATCGCCACCAAAAGGAATAACCGCTGTATGACGAATAATCCCATCCTGAAAAATAGCAATATCTGTGGTTCCCCCACCTATATCAACAAGTACAACACCAGCTTCTTTTTCCTCATCACTTAAAACAGCTTGAGCAGAAGCAATGGGTTCCAAAATAAGTTCAACAACTTCTAAACCTGCTTTGCGTACACATTTATAAATATTTTTTGCTGCAGCTGTTTGCCCAATGATGATATGGAAATTTGCTTCCAACGAATTCCCTAACATCCCTATAGGCTCCTTGATTCCTTGTTCGCCATCAACAATATAATCTTGAGGAAGGACATCAATAATTTCTTCACCCGGACTCATACTCAGGTTAAACATACTGCTGTTCAAGTATTCAATATCTCGCTGGCTAATTTCTTCATCGCTATTTTCGCGTATAATATTGCCTCGATGCTGAAGACTCTTTATATGCTGACCAGCAATGCCAACATTCACATATTTAACATCAACCCCTGATTTTTGTTCAGCTTCATTAACAGCTGTTATAATGGATTGGACTGTATTTTCAATATTAGAGACAACCCCCCTTTTTACACCAATGGATTCTGTTTTGCCATATCCAAGAATATCAATTTTCCCATGCTCATTTCTTTGTCCAACAATGGTCGCAATTTTAGTAGTTCCGATATCAAGTCCTACAATAATTTCTGAAGTTCCCATATTTATAATCTTTTAGTACAAACAACTTGATTTTTATATTTGAGGTCGATCAATTTATAACGATCCCATCCTCGTAACGTGATTCCTTGCTTATAAAACAATTCTAACTTCCGAAACTTATCTTCCAATTGAGAAACATCCCCCAGCAAAATTAGTTGTTTGCCAATCTTCGGAACAATCTCAAATTCTTTGTTACGGTTTACATAGATCTGCTCAGTTAAAGCTTTTAAAAATTTATCTTGATAAATATATTTAGCTAATTGATAACTGTTTTTTAAGTCATTATTGCTTTCAAATTCCTGAACGTTTTTTCCTTTTAAATCCATATAGGAATAATTTTTCAAGAGACCATTGACAAGTGTCACTCTTGACACATATTCGCTATTTAATGGCAAAATAGCTCCTTCAACACTAATATAAAAACCTCCTTTGAGTGTTGAAACTCTTGCGATTGGTTGTCGCTGAAGCACATCAACAATTAATTTCCCATTCAAACTTGTAAACACATTTACCTTTGAAACATACGGATTGCTTGCAATTAATGATTCGATCTTTTCAATCTCCAGATCCACAACATTTTTTAAAAACACATCTCCAACTTCGCCAGAAATCAATTGACTTATATCTTCCTTAAGCAAAAATATGTCTAGCCCAGCATAGTGGATGCTTATTTCCATCGCATTCACTTTAACTTCTTTTTGTTTCAATGAAACATAATAGACAGTGTAAGCCAATGCCGAAAGCACAATCATTCCAAACAATATGTTTAAAAAGCGTTTCATATTATATTAATAGTTGCTTTAATGGTCCAACTAATTGATCAATATTTCCTGCACCTAGAGTCAACAAGATATCAGGTCTATTTTTTGATATAAATAAAGGAAGCGCTTCCTTTTCTATATAATATTTTTTATCCAGATTAATTTTATCCAATAAAAACTGAGCATTGATTCCGTCAATTGGGGTTTCTCTAGCTGGATATATATCCATGATTATCACCTCATCTAATAACTCCAAGCTTCTAGCAAAATCATCAGCAAAATCGCGTGTACGACTAAATAAATGTGGCTGAAAAATTCCCATTATTTTCTTTTCAGGATATAATTCCTTTACCGATGAAATACATGCTCTTAACTCCTCCGGATGATGGGCATAATCGTCAATATAGACGAAATCATTCGTTTTCAAAACGGTTTCAAAACGACGTTTAACCCCAGGATAGTTTTCAAGTCCAAGCTTGATCTGATTGGGTGTCAAGCCATATAAAGCAGCCAAAGCAGCAGCCCCAACAGCATTTTCAACATTATGACGACCAGGATATTTAAAAATTACAGTCTCAACTTGTTCATCACAAATTTTTAAATCGACCGAATAAGCCCCATCAATAACCTCAAATCTGGTGCAAAAATTATTGGATTTATCAAGTAAGGAATAAGTATATGAACAAGCATGATCTGAATCAAAGTTCATATTCTGTTTCAAAACTAAACTCCCATATGGTTTTATATTATTCACAAATAACTCAAACGACTTAGACATCA
>JBFFMB010000151.1:0-5076 GCA_041554455.1 Bacteroidales bacterium | reverse complement strand
ATTCTTAAAATAAGTGTTCCTACCGATGTATTAAACCTGAATATTAATAATCAAGAGCTGATTTTAAATGCTCTGGATGTTTTCATTGAAATTTAAAAGATTTAAGTCATGGAAAAAAAGATACTAATTACAATAATTGCAGCAATTATGAGCTTTGGCTTAATTGCTCAAACAACCTACACAGTTTCTTCAGGTTCAACAAGTAGCCAAATTCAATCCTTAATTGATGGATCAACAGCCGGTGATATTCTTGAATTTGAAGCCGGAACCTATACATTGGATGCTTGTATCAATGTTAACAAAGGCATAACATTGATCGGAGCTTCAAGCCATTCAAGCATTATTGATGGGAGTACATCAGTAAGATGTTTCGAACTTACCAATGATGCCATATTAGATGGATTGGCCATCCAAAATGCTAGAAATAATAGCGGATTTGGTGGGGCAGTTAACATTCCAAATGGTGGCACAGTTAGAAATTGCATTCTCAGATTCAATGAAGCTAGAGATGGTGGAGGTGTTGCTATAGGCTCTGCAGGCCTTGTTGAAAATTGTTGGATACTAGGCAATACAGCTATATATGGAGGAGGTGTTCGCATATTATCGGCTACTACTAACGCCATAGTCCGTAATTGTCATATAGAACTCAATAGTTCTACAAGTAATTATGGAGGAGGTATACATATTAATAGTGGAAGTGGTGCTCAAGTTATAAGTTGCACCATAGTTGACAATACATCTGCAGGCAGTAGTGGTGGCATTACCAATAACACTGCATCTATTATTAAAAATACAATCATATATGATAATACTAATAATTCTGGTTTTAAAGATTATTATAATAAAAATGATTATGGGTATTTTATACACTGCTGTTCTCCTGATTTTCCTGCAAATGACGGATTACATTATATAGATAATATTACTGATCGACCTAAATTTGTACATGAAGAGACTTTTACATATTATGCAGACTACCATCTTTATGAAGGATCACCATGTATTGATGCAGGTGAAAACGAAGATTGGATGAACATTGCTTTCGATTTAGATGGGATTACTGCACGTATTTTTAACGGAACAGTAGATATTGGATGCTATGAATACTTCTTGCTACCAACCGATAGCGATAACGATGGAGTTATTGATACTGAAGACGACTGCCCAGAGACTCCCACTGGTGAAACAGTGGATGAATTTGGGTGTTCAGATTCACAAAAAGATACGGACAATGACGGGGTAATGGATAGTGAAGACAATTGCCCAAATACTCCAAGTGGCGAAACTGTTAATATTTATGGCTGCTCAATCACTGATACAGATGGTGATGGAATTCCAGATGTTGATGATGACTTCCCAGAAGATCCAGATTTAGCTTTCGTCAATAAATTCCCTGCCTCTGGGTTTGGTAGTCTTGGCTTTGAAGATTTATGGCCAGGTAAAGGAGATTATGATTTTAACGATGTTGTTGTAGATTATAAATTCATTTATTATACAAATGGAGAAAACAAAGTGGTTTATGTCACTGCAAAATTCATTTTTAAAGCATCAGGAGCTTATTTACATAATGGCTTTGGATTTAGCTTAACAAAAGGAAAAGCTAGTTTAAGAACAGGTTTAACAGTCACCGGATTTGACATCCAAGAATCATATATTAATCTTAGGGCAAATGGAACAGAAAAAAATCAAAACCGAGCTACTATTATTGTATGCGACAATGTTTTTAATCTGTTAAAACATCCCGGAAGCGGAACTGGTGTAAACACTGAACAATGGGCACCTTTTGTACCCTTTAAATCGGTAACCCTTACCATGACTCCAACTCCAGATACTTATACATGGGAAGACCTTGGATTGAATGACGCAGATTGGAATCCCTTTATCATCGTGGATATGGAACGTGGGCGTGAAGTTCATTTAAAAGACAAAGCACCTACAGCATTAGCTGATCCTAGTTTATTTGGAACAGTGGAGGATGATTCAAACCCAGGCGAAGGTCGTTATTATACAACCTTAAAGAATTTACCTTGGGCTATCAGTGTTCCTAATTTCGACTGGCCAAGGGAAAGAATAGAAATTAACTGGGCGTATACCTATTTCATAAAATGGGCTGAAAGCCAAGGAACCACTCATACTAATTGGTATAAAGACAAACCTGGTTTTAGAACTGAAGAAAATATTTATCAATTACCAAATCCATAATTCAAAGGGGTTTTTATTATGGTGTGTGTGAATCCGGCTTCTGTACATCAGAAGTCGGATTTTTTTATTTCACTCAAGGCAAATTGAACTTTTTTATCAGCATCAATACGACCATCAATCCAATGAATCTCTATTCCTTGTTTTTCCATCCGGCGGAACCAAGTCATTTGTCGTTTTGAAAATTGATGAATAGCGATTTCCAATTTTCTGAACATCTCATCAAAACTTAATTCCCCAATGACATGCTGAGTAACCAACTTATATTCGAGTCCATAAAACATCAATTCTTTTGCAGAAGTTCCGCCATTCATCAAGGATTGGATCTCTTCAATCATTCCATGTTTTAGCCTCTTTTCTAGTCTTTCAGTAATTCGCTTTTTGATAGTTTCCCGATCAAATGAAATTCCAAAATTCAAACTTTTGAACGCTGGAAATTTATCCTTTTCAGACATTTTTGATTCATAATCCTGAATTTCAATCGCCCGAATTAAACGCACTCTATCTGAAATATCACTCACATTATGAATGTCCTTATATTTTTTTAAAATCGAAATCAATTTTTCATCCGACTCACTTTCAAGAGATGCACGCAATTCACTATTCTCTGGAACCTCAACCATAGTATAAGCCTTAATCACAGAATCTAGATAAAGGCCAGTTCCTCCGCACATAATCACAGGTTTTTGACGTACAGAAATATCTGAAAATGCTTTTAAAAAATCTTTTTGAAATTCATAGACATTATACTCGTAACCGGGATCAGCAATATCTATAAGATGATAAGGAATCTTTATTCCATCAACTTCATAGTCTTCCAAATCTTTACCAGTACCCAGATCCATTCCCCGATAAACTTGCCGACTATCTGCACTGATTATTTCAGCGTTTATGGCTTTTGCCAAATGTGCAGCAAAGCTAGTTTTCCCTGTTGCTGTGGGTCCAAGGACAGTTATTATTTTATTGACTCCAGTCATTTTTTTGATATTCTTCTTCCTTTTCAATCATGAAATCACGCAATTTATTTAAATCACCAATCGAACTATGATCAAAATCTAAATTAGCAAAATTATTTGTTGATGTTTCTGCAGGATAAAATCGCTCTAGAAAACAAATTAAGTTTAATATTGAAGGCAAAGCTTCCTTTTTTTGACTGCTTTTCAAAAACTGCAAGATTCGTAAAGCATCCACTTTATCCTCACAGGCCTTAATAAATCGATTTATATTGGGATTATTCGTTCGTAATTTTTCATACCATTGATCATCTTTAAATTGCTCATTTAAAAACGATTTCATTGGATAGTCCATATCCATTTTAAACAAATCAGAAAACGCATTAAAGCTTTCTTTTACCTCATCAAATAATGTATAATCATAAAAAGGATAACTTGACCAATCTCCACTCCTCCCCTTTATCATTGCGGGACCAGTACCAAAAAACACCCGATCTGAATAACGAGCTGCCGGATATACTTTCTCAGGATTCCAATTAATAATCTCACCAAATTTTCTCAGTTTCAGTAAAAAATAAAAATCTTCGCCGCTTTTATGAGGTGTAATTCCACTAACTCTATGATATGCCCAAACAGGAACGGCTATGGCCGAACCCAAAGCAGTAAAATTATAAGGATTGTTTATTCTCCAAAGATTAAGTGAATAATAACGCATATAAATTTCATAGCGCAAAATATTCCGATCTTTTTCCTCATCCCCACTCAAAGGATGGTAATAGGGAATAGAAAGTGCAACTGATTTCGGGAATGATTGAATGGTTTTTACGACAGAAGAAAAATAAGAAGGATTAAAAGTTGTATCTCCATCCAGTGTTAATATAATGTCATTTTTATCCGCTTTTTGAGCAATGGCATCCATCAATGTTTTACGAGCCCAGCCAACGCCAAGATTTTTTGCATTCCAGCCATTCCCTTTGCTCGATTTATCAATGACTTGAAGTGAAAAATCCTTGATATTCGTCAAGAAATCCAAGGTTTTTTGATTATTCTCACAAATCATTTTCTTTTCAATATCATCCCAATATGACTCAGGCTGATTCACACAAATCCAAAGTTCAAAATTGCTATAATCCTGACTCAAAAAAGCCTGCATGAGATTTGAAATATTTTCAAACTCATTCATTAATGGCAAGGCTATATATATTTTTGGTTGCTCCATAATTGTGATTTCAAAGGTAGCTCTTTTTAAAAAAAATATAGAACGAATTAAATTCATAATTTTGCAAATTGATTTTTACTAAATGTTTATTAAAGATTATCTCCCATATTATAAAAGAAACCTGATAGTTGCCGTGCCTGTAATGCTCTCACAAGCTGGACAAGTGTTGGTTCAGCAAGTGGACAATATGATGGTTGGTTCAGTTGGAACGATTGAGTTAGCATCGGCTAGTTTTGCTAACTCCGTATTTATATTAGGGATGGTTGTAGGTATGGGTTTTACACTCGGATTAACGCCTTTGGTTGGTCATGCTTTTGGAGCCAGAAAACATAAAGAAAGTGCTTCTTTGTTATATAATGCCTCTATAACAAATACAGTGATTGGTTTGATTTTATTTGTTGCAATGTATAGTGCTTCATTTTTTATGGATCGAATGGGACAGCCCGAAGAAGTCGTCTCCATGGCTATTCCTTATTATCGGATACTGGTATTATCAATGATCCCATTCATGGTCTTCTTTACTCTTAAACAATTTGCTGAAGGAATCGGAAATACTATTAACGCTATGATGATAACATTGGCTGCCAATGTTGTCAACGTTATTGTGAATTATTTATTGATCTTTGGAAAATTTGGATTTCCACAAATGGGTTTAAATGGAGCAGGTATTGGCACACTAATAGCTAGATGCATTATGCCCATCTT
>JBFFMB010000150.1:0-5078 GCA_041554455.1 Bacteroidales bacterium | reverse complement strand
TTTTTGAGTATCCAATTTCAACCTGAATATGTTTATGCTGAAAATAAATCGTTTGATGGATTTGTAAAGAGATATATTAACCCTCTTGGATTGCAATATCCTTTTTCCCCTTATCATAATATTGATTATCCTGAGAAGTTTGGATATGAAAGCTATAGTCAGTTTTCTCTTGGACAAAGTAGTATTCGTTTAACATTTGGTGCAATCTCATTTGGCTTTTCGAATGAAAATTTGTGGTGGGGCCCAGGTATTCACAATTCTCTTTTAATGACGAATTCGAGCTCTGGATTTAAACATTTTACCTTTAATACAGCGAAACCTGTGAAAACTTCGATTGGTTCATTTGAATGGCAAGTAATTGCTGGTAAATTGGATGACTCAGGCTATAGTGTAGGGATGCCGGATGATTGGCGCTATATTAATGCAATGGTTTTTAGCTATCAACCCCAATGGGTGCAAGGACTGTTTTTAGGATTTGTAAGAAGTTTTGTGATTTATAATAATCATCTAGGTGGTGGATTAAAAAATTATTTGCCTGTTTTAAATCCATTTGCTAAAAGTTCGCAAGTAGTTGATGCTATTGATGGTGAAAATAGAATGCAAATGTCTTCTGTTTTTATGCGATGGGTTTGGGTCAAATCACATCTTGAGATTTATGCAGAATATGGCAGGAAAAGTAATGTTTGGGAAACTTTGGATTATTCTCTAAATCCGAATCATTCCAATGCTTATATTTTTGGTTTTAGAAAACTGTTCCAGCTTCGGAAAAATAATGAAAGCTGGTTGTCACTCAATATGGAGATTGCTCAGTTGGAAGCAAATCCAATACCGCTAAATATGGATGGAGATAGCTGGTATGAGCATGCTTCTGTAGTTCATGGATATACTCATCAAGGGCAATTGTTGGGTGCAGGAATTGGTCCCGGAAGCAATTTGCAAACATTAAATATTGCTTGGGTTCGATCATTAAAATCAATTGGTGTTCAATTTGATCGTTTAGCACATAATAAAGATTTTTATTTTGAATACGTAAAAGATATTCGTGAAGATTGGGTGGATATTAGTGCTACTGCTTTTGCTACATGGGATTATAAAAAACTTCTTGTTGATCTGAAATTAAAATTTGTTAAATCGTTTAATTATCAATGGGTTTATGAAGCGAAGTTGGGTGATCCTTCTTATTTCTGGGAAGGAGATGGTTGGGATGTGTTTAATTTTCAAGCACAATTGGGCTTAACATATCGATTCTAATCAATTAAGTTTGTGGTATGCTTCCAGTACTTCATCAGGTGACCCAATCATAACGGCCTTTCCTTTATCTAGTAGAAGAACTCTGTCACAATATTCTTTAATCGTTTCAAGTTCATGGCTGACGTATATGATTGTTCGGTTTTTAAGAACGGAGTTTTTGAACACATCTTCCGATTTCTTTTTAAACCCAATATCCCCAACACCTCCAAAAAATTCATCTATAAAAAAGATGTCTGCTTCCACATGAACGGCAATTGAAAACGCTAAACGACTAATCATACCTGAGGAAAAATATTTTACTTTGGTGTTGACAAAATCGTGCAGTTCGGCAAAATCAATAATATCATAAAAAACTTTTCCTATTTTTTTAAAGGTGATCCCAAAGAGCGAAGCATTCAAATAAATATTTTCATGAGCTGTCAACTCAGGGTCAAATCCTGTTCCGAGAGCGAGTCGTTGGAAGCTTCCATGAATATCAACAATGCCGCCTTTATCAGGGGGGTATACTTCACCCATAATTTTTAATAAGGTGGATTTTCCACTTCCATTTTTCCCAATAATTCCAAAGATCTCTCCTTTTTTAATTTCTATGTTGATGTTTTTTAAGGCTTCAATTTTTCGTGAAACATTTGGACTAAAGAAATTAAAAACCTTGCCCCTAATCGAATAATTGCTTCGGTCTTTGATTTGAAATGTTTTGTTTACATTTCTAATAGTTATTATAATTTTTTCTTTAGCCATCTTATAAAATTTCAATAACTTTTTTAGAATGTCTGTTGAAAACGATGATTCCTATACCAAGCAAAATGAATGCGTAAAGAAAATCCCAAAAGAAAATAGTAAAATCGATTGCCTGACCAAACAATAAACATCGGTGCGAATTCATAATAATTCCAGCTACTGGGTTGACATATAAAATGATAGCATTATCATATAATACTTCATCAGAATAAACGATGGGGTTAATCCAAAATGCAGCTAATAAAAATATATCCCAGAAATGCTCAAAGTCACGGAGGTAAATATATATGATTGAAAGAAGTAAACTTATTCCAAACACAAGTATTATTAGGTTTAGTAGCAATAAAGGGAAGTATGAGATATTCGCATTATAGCTGAAAGTGAAAAATATAGCTATGCCAAAAAAGACAAATAGGTTGAACAAAAGAGAGAATATATTACTTAATATTCCTGATGTATAAATGTCGTATTTATTAATTCTGATGTTTTCAAGTAGATATCGTTTTGAATGAATGAGATGGATGCCTTTTTTTGTTGTTTCTGCAAAAAACATCCATAAAACTAATCCTAAAAAAATGTATAATGAAAAGTTTTCTATCACTGTTTTGAAAAAAACAGTGAATACATAATAGAAAATTAAAAGCTGAACCACTGGATTTATCAAAGCCCAAACTATTCCTAGCGATGAGCCATAATATCTTTTTTTGAAATCGGTTTTTGCCAAAATCCAAATCCGCTCCAACTTATTGTTTTCGGGCAAGGATTCAAATATTGGCTTCAAGAGTTTGTTAAACATGTATTCTAAAAATGATTTCGAACATTAAATATACAAATTCATTTGTTAAGAATGTTCAGTAAAGAATATTGATTCAATAAGCTTAATAGATAAATCTCCAAAAAATAAAAAATAATGTAAACGCACTCAAGAAGAATATTCCAATCCAGGCATATATTCTGAGCCAAGGTTTGGGTCTCATCGTTTCAGGCATATGTTTATCGGTAATTACTTTGTAATTCATAAATGCCAGAATGGGAGCCGTTACAAAAGATAAGGTAGTTGCTAAATCAACCATGAAACGCATACTTGCTGTAAAATAGCCTAATAAGATAAGCGTTCCTGCCGATAAAATAAATATCCAAATTGTAAATGAGTAAGAGGCTGTTTTTTTGAGTTTAGGAAAAAGGATCTCAGTTGTTGGTTTTAGAACACGAGGATAGGCATCCAAACAAGTCAGTATGGTGCTAAACATGGTTGTGATGGCAGCTATTGAAATAATCCATCGTGCCCAATTCCCAATACTATTGGTATACATATTTATGAATTGACCGGCAAAGATAGTGCCGTCAGGGGATAACTCCTCACCACTCCCATACATTACCAATGCTCCAAGTAGTAAAAATCCAACAGCCAAAAGGGTGGTCCCAATATATCCAATTTTGAAATCTAATAGCGATTGTTTCAAACTCGGCTTAAAGTCAAGTTCTTTTTGTTTGGCAACTGACCAAAGTGATGTCCAAACAGAAACGTCGATAGGAGAGGGCATCCATCCTACAAAAGCGATAAGAAAGAAAATGTGAGTATCTGTAAGCCAATTAAATGTATTTGGCGAAACAATGTGTTCAACAGGATTTCCAAAAGCTGAAATTACAGCGATTATGGTTGAAATGGCTAAAACTAAAATAATGATTTTCATTATTTTATCCAATGCTGAATATTTCCCTATGACAAGAATTAGAGATGTAGCAAGCAAGATAATAGCACATAAAGAAAAAATATTTATAGTCAGATTAAAAACATAAGAAACCAGTCCTGCTGTCACGAGAGTCAAGGCCGCTTGTATGATAAACATGGTGAGCAGCGTGAGAATTGTGAACGAAACAACAGCCCATTTTCCCAATTTTTGATAACCTTCAATCAAACTTTTTCCTGTTGCACTTACATAACGGGGCGCAAATTCAAAGAAAGGATATTTGATAAAGTTTGCAATTAATAAAACCCAAATCAGATAAAACCCAAAACTTGCTCCAGCTCTTGTTGATTGAACAAGGTGAGATACTCCAACTGCTGCACCAGCATATATTAAACCAGGTCCAAGTATTTGAAATAATCTTTTTAATCTCATTAGAAAGTGTTTTAACCAAAAGTAAAAAGAAATTTGTTTCTTTGTACACACAACACTATCTCATGAGTATAAAAGAAGAAATAAAAATTAAAGGTGCTGAACTTCTTGAGACAATTAAAAAGATTGTAAAAGAGGGCAATGTTAGTAGGATCATCATTAGGGATGAAAAAGGAACAAAATTTCTGGAAATACCTGTCACTGTTGGGGTGGTTGGAGTAATTTTAGCTCCGTTTCTGGCAGGGATTGCTGCATTAGGCGTATTAGCTACTGATCTTACAATTGAAATTATTAGAGAAAACGAATCTTAATCGTTCCAGATCTTCCAAGATTTTTCAGCCTGTAATTGTAACATATTCAAGCCATTTATCGTAATGCATCCATTGTCTCTTCCCTTTTTTAAAAATGAAGTTTCGGTTGGATTATAAACCAGATCAAATAATAGATGTTGGTCGTTTATAAACTCATAAGGTATGTCAGGAAAAGTAGATTCGTTTGGATACATGCCTAATGGAGTGGTGTTGATAATGATTGAGTGGGCATGGATGATTTGTTTATTGAGAAGTCCATAGCTCATCTGATTTGATTTTAATGGTAAACGCGAAACGCTAGTTACACTAATTCCATACTTTCTTAACACAAATTCCACTGCTTTTGAGGCTCCACCGGTACCCAAAACTAGCGCTCTGGAATGTTTTTTTTTCAGAAATGGTTTTAATGAATGTTCAAATCCGTAAGCATCTGTATTGTAGCCAATCAATCTGAGTCTATTTTCTTTTCGGATAATTTTTATCGTATTGACAGCCCCAATAAAAGTGGCCTCTTTATCTATTTCATCTAAAAATTTTATTATTTGCTCTTTGTAAGGGATGGTGACATTCAAGCCAGCAATATCCGGATTGTTAACCAACAATTGTTTAAATTCATCAATAGTATCTAATTCAAAATTTAAATATTGATGATTTA
>JBFFMB010000149.1:0-5082 GCA_041554455.1 Bacteroidales bacterium | reverse complement strand
AGTAATTGACGAAGAAATCTATTGGAAATTTGAAAACTGGCAAAATGAGATTGGATTTAGTAGTGGAACTACTTGGTGTTTAACTAATGATGAAACAATCCGACAAATAAGATTTTCCATTTATGATAGCGAAAATACAGGAGAGCTTAGTTCATTAAGGATTATTTCACCTGCATTTAAAATAACTGATTATTATGAAAATAAAAAAACCATTTTTGAAGTAGGAAAGAAGTCATTTTATTTAGAAGATAATTCTTATTATGACGGATTTGTAGTTGAGGGATTCATTAATGATACTTTTTTCTCAAGCTATTATGGGAATCAAGATGAATCTTCATTTGAAGTAGTCAAAATTGAAGAATTAAAAGTATATGATCCACAAAAACCCGACTATAAAAAAATAAGGTTATGGATTGTAGTAAGTTGTAACTTATATCTATATGATGGGCAAAAAATTGGAAGCATGGATAATGGAAGGTTTATTTCTAAAATATAAAAACAGCAATTATCAATTGCCTCTTAACAACGGCTCATTTGCATGTCGCATAGACGGGCAGGCGCCACGCACCATAATCAAACCCTTAAGGGCAAGCCTTTAGAAAACGAAAAATATGAGAACAATAGAAAGATTAGCGATTAAATATGTAATAATTGGAATTTCAGTAAATATTATCGTCTTCTTCTTGGTTATTTCTCTTTCCTATATTTCTAATTATTTAAACTATGAAGAACCGCTAGTATTAAATAAAACGATTAATCTGATTATAGTGAATTCTGGAAATATAATTTATGGAATATTTATTCTGTTTGATTCAATTAAGTTAACAAAAAACAAAATTTTAATTTCTCTACTAGGATTTTTAATCCCAATCATTGGTGTTTGCTGCTTAATGTTTCAAAATTTCTTAAATCAAAAAAACATAAACAATGGATAACTTAGCGACTAAAACAATTAGTAAATATGCATTATTACTAGCTGTCTTTTATGGACTCGAATTTCTATTAAAATATATAATTACACAATATGTTAATGAATCTTCAGATTCGATTTTAAATAGTTATTTAGTCAATGGAAATATGCTTATTACATTATTGTTGAATATTGTTGCAGCATTCATTATTAATTCAGACAAAAACAGACTAGACATTGAAGGCAAATATTCAGTTTTACTAACTATATTTTATCGACCTATTGGAATTGTTTTATTTTTAATTTTTGTAGTTAATAAATCAATGAATGAAAGGCCTGTACAGGATAAGGGCTAATAGTGGGTGTCGCTCTGTCGGGCAGGCACCACCATAGCCTAAGCATACTGCTTCATGCAAATAATGAATATGAATAATAATAAATTTACATTAAATGGAATTAGTCTCAGCTGGAATTGGGTTAACATTATGGATAGTAATTTCTTTGTTTGCTTTAATTCTACCAATAATCTGCTTAGTCAGCATTTTGAAAAATGATTTTAAAAATAATGATAAACTCATTTGGATCATTGTAGTGATTTTTTTACCAATTTTAGGTTCTATAACTTACCTCTTTATTGGTAGAAAGAAACGATTAAATCGTTGAAAATGATATGCCCAAATGCATAAGAACGACTCATTTGCATGTCGCTCATTCGGTAAATAAAATTAGCTAGCCTTTCGTTTTTGCATTTAAGATATTAATGGAATTAAAGTAATACAAAGAATGGGGTGTATAATACGGCTTATCAATGAATAAAGTACGGATAAAAATGAATGGCGTACGGGTAAAAATGAGAGATATACGGGTAAAAATGGATGGTACACGGGTAATAATGGATAGTACACGGGTAATAATGGATGATACACGGGTAGGAATGGATGATACACGGGTAGGAATGGATAATACACGGGTAGGAATGGATAATACACGGCTAGGAATGAATGATACACGACAAATCATTCGTTGTACACGTATTTATTAGAAATTGAAATTAATTTTTAGATATAGTAATCACCAAATTTGTATTGAATATGTTAGTCTATAACTTTGAACGGATTTTTAAAGCTCGTGGAATTGACAAGCCCTTCACTTTTTTATGCCAATCTGGTTTTTCCGACAATTTTGCCACGAAAATTAAAAACAATAAAGCCACTATCATTCAAAATAAGCAATTGGAGCGCCTTTGTTTGATATTGCATTGTACACCCAACGATTTTTTGGAATGGATTCCTGATGCAAACGATCCATCGGATTCCAAACATCCTTTAAACATCCTCCGTAGGACTGCAGATACGCTTGAACTTACCAAAACACTCAATGCAATACCTTTAGGAAGAGTGGCTGAAATCGAGAAAATAATCAAGGAAGAATTGGATAAATAGCCTTTATTAATCCACCCAGAAATCGGGTTTTTGAGTCGTTCCCCCTTTGGTTCTGCAATCAGCACAAACATCTTCGACTCCAACAAGTTCGAGGGTGTAAAAACTTCGATGTAGAGTAACATGCAAAATCCATGCTTTAGCAAAATATAAAGGCCATTGGTCGGGTGTTGAATTCACCATATATTCATAATTCGTTGGGAGATTGAGGTAACCGCTTGATCGGACATGGCAATGTGTTCGAGACCAAACATCCTGTTCTACATCGGTAAAGAATCCTCGGGGAGTGAAAACATGCTCACTTTTTGATACGCCAGCCGTTAAAAAATAGCCGAGTACTGCTTCTTCAGGATGTTCAATATTGACTAGATTTCCAGTGATTTGATACGGTTGGCTCGAATATAAGCCATCGTTATTAGAATTCATATCTTCTATCGCTGATAAAAAAAAGTAAGCATTGGAAGAGATCGTAAATTGTTTGGCAATCGCACTATAGCCTATGCGGGTTTTTTCATTCGATAAGGGCATAAAATGCAATGGCAAATTAAGAACTTTAGCCTGATGCAGATTTTTAGTACTCTTCGTATAAATATTATTTGTGACTTCAGTCGTCCAGCAATAATATAGTGAGTCTTTATTTATTGGGACATTGATCGTTCCACTGAATGTAAACTCGAGAGGGTAGGAGGCATGATTTTCATAGGTCTCTTCTACTTCCCAATAATAGTATGTTTCATTATTTGTGGCTTTATCGCTTGTAACATAAAACTGATAACCTTCTTCATAATACTTTTCAGTAACATTGGTTAGTTGAGTTTCAATTTCATAATTGAAGGATTCAATGGGAACAGGAGCTAATAATTCTTCAAATGCGGTTTCGTAATTTTTACCAGCTATACTGAGGCTTAGTTTGTACATTCTTCCAATAATTCCCTGTATGCCTGTTGGGGAAGTTTGGTAGATTCCTGCACTTGTTTCAGTGAGAGTCTCTGAATTTCCTTCATTATCGCTGATGATGACAATCGCTCCTGATAAGGGATTGTAGGCAGGCTCATTCAAAGAGCTTGTGTTCGATAATTTTATTGTATATGGTCCCGGTTCGTTGGTGATTTTCCCATCGATAACCAATTGATTTGTATAATCTCCATTTAATTCGGGCCAATACTCTTCAACACAAGATGCCAAAGCAAGTATTGAAATAACAATACATATGGGGATCAAATGAGTCTTCATGTTGAACGAAATTATAAAAAAATTATTTTTGCCATAATTATTTTACGATTAATTTATCCAAAAATCCGGTTTTTGAGTAGTGCCTCCTTCGCTTCGGCAGTCAACACAAACGTCTTTATCAATAACCACAAGAAGTTTGGCATAGGGTATAGAGGTGAAGGTTAAAGCCCATACATTGGTTAAAAACAGGGGCCAATCTTCTGGGGAGGATTGGGCTATAATGGTCCAATAAAAAGGGAGCTTATTAAATCCATTGGGATAGACTATATGACAGTGCTCTTGTGCCCACATTTCAAATTCATGATACATTAGATACCATCGTTCCGATTGCAGATATGGTCTTTCATGTCGGGGCGTAAATAGATGTTCGCTATACGAAATCCCTGCGGTTAAGAAATAACCCAGTACCACTTCTTCGGGGTTTTCTGTATTGCGAAGATTGCCACGTATTTGATAGGGAAGACTGACATAGAGGTCATCGTTATCAGCATTCATATCTTCAATGCTTTTTTTAAAGGTATAGGCTTTTTCAGATACGGTATATTGTTTCGCAATCATGCTGTATTGTATTCTTAGTCGCTCATCGGCTATAGGAATGAAATGCAAGGCTAAATCATTCACTTTTGGCAAACTCAGGTATTCGGTGCTTTGTGTTACGATGACATTGACCTGGTCAGTGGTCCAGCAGAAATACAAGGAATCAGGATTATTGAAAAAGTGTGGAATTGGAATTCCATATTGATTAATATAGGAATAAGATCCATCGTAAATATATTCGATGGGGTAGGGAGCATGATGTTCATAGGTTTGTTCAATTTCCCAATAAAAATAATTTTTATTGTTTGCAGCCAATTCAGTGCTCACATAAAACTGATAGCCGTTTGAATAGATCTCGTCAGTTGTGCTGATTTTTTGGGTTTCTTCTTTATACATAACCGACTCAACGCCCACTGGAGCCAGTAATTCTTCATAGTCTGATTCGTAGGTCTTACCCTCGCTTGCGATCGATAGTTTATATTTTCTTCCAATCACGCCTTGTATGCCGTTTAGGGAAGTTTGGTAATTTCCTTCTGTGGTTTCAATGAGGCTCTCTGCATTCCCTTGATCGTCGCTGATTGTAACGACAGCCCCTGTTAAAGGGACGTATTGTGGTTTATTTAGTGAACTCGACTTTGAGAGGTTAATGGTATAAGGCCCTGTTTCATTGGTGATTTTTCCATCCACCACTAAGAGGTCTTCATAGCCTCCCTCCAATTCGGGCCAATACTCCTCAACACAAGAAACCAAGGCAATCATTAAAATAACAATACATATGAGAAACAATTTATTCTTCATATTGAACGAAATTAAAAAAACTATTTATTAAACTATAATTAGTTTAATATTAATTTATCCAAAATTCAGAAGGAGAATAAAAATAATAAAATACACTCCTATTCCTTAGCTTCAACTTCCTTTTCATCATATATCTCTAGTCAATTAGGGGAACAAATTGAGATT
>JBFFMB010000148.1:0-5089 GCA_041554455.1 Bacteroidales bacterium | reverse complement strand
GGTTCCCAAAATTAATTCGGCTTTCAGGAAATTCGCTATCAACCACAACTTCTGAATGGGAATAGGTATAATTTATCCACCCACTCAATTTCCCGGTATTTTTTTTCAACATAAACTCAATCCCATATGCATCAAGTTTGCCTTGAAGTGTGCTTTGCTCTGAAAATTCATTCATGATCAAATTGGCACCATCTTTAATTTCAACCAGGTTCTTCGTCTTCTTATAATACGCTTCTACAGAAATATCATAGTTATTGCCCCCCATAAAGGTGTTATAAAAAAGCCCTGTTGAAATCTGATCTCCAACAATTGGCTTAGTATTATAATCGGATAATTTCCATTTATAATCAGGGGAAATTGAAATACTATTTGTGAGCATATAAATATATTGATGCTGCCTATTAAAAGACATCTTCACAGAGAGATCTTTATTAAACAAATAATTTGCTGCAACTCTCCAATCCAATCCCGCATTCGATTTAACAATTTCATTATTATCAAAATGAATGGTTTCAAGAAGGTTTTCATCGGTTTTAGGAGCATTAGGGATATAGGTATTAACATCCTGAGGGCCGAGATATGCATAATAATTAAGTCGCAATCCTAAACTAAGGGTCAATGACTTGGCCAATTCAAATTCATCACTGATAAACATGGCCGATTCTAAAGCTTTCTCTGAACCCAGCTCAGTAAAGTCTATTAAACTAGCACCACTTAAAGGGTGATATGTACCACGATCAACATTATAGAGAACTGAATTCAATCCTACATTGATTTTATGGTTTTTATATGAATTGATATTCATACTTGCCTTTAACTCTGTATGTTTTAGTTGATTTGCATGAGAATAAGACGCAATAGAAATTTCTTGATTTTCCTCAGAGAAATCATAAATACTATGGACTAAACTTAAATCAAAATTGTTATTATTATTAAATGCATGTCGCCATAAGAAGGAAGCTCCAATGTTCTGATAATCATAACTTCTTTTATCAGCCATTTTCATGTGGTCAGTGCTATAATAGGTGAACACATTGATCATATCCTTCGCACTTATATTGAAAGTAAAATTGGTAACAGCATCTGCAAATCTTGCTTTACTATTTCTGATATCAGCATCATTCGCTAGTTTGAGAAGCCAATCAGAGTAGGTCGAACGAAGTCCAATTACAAAATTACTTTTCCCTTTTTGGATGGGTCCTTCAAAAAGAACTCTACCAGTGATAGGGCTGATACCACCACTTGCGGTATAGCGATCCTTGTTTCCTTGTTTGACAGAAATTTCGAAGATGGAAGATAAACGCCCCCCATATTTTACAGGGATATTACCTTTATATAAAGCAAATTCATCAATCACATCTGAATTAAAGGCGGAGAAAAAGCCCGATAAATGAGAGGTATTATACACCGGCAAATTATTGATGTAAAATAAATTCTGATCGGTTGGGCTACCACGCACATTGAAGCCTGAGGATCCTTCGCCTACCGATTGGACTCCGGGCAATAATAAGGCCACTTTGATGATATCTTTTTCTCCCATGACCAAGGGAATTTCTTTCACACTTTTTGCAGTTAGTTTCTCTTTCCCCATATCAGTACTTTTCACTCTGGTATATTTTTGAGCACTCACCAAAGCTTCATTAAGCATGATAGCAGCTGATTCTAAAAAAACTTCAAACGATCCATCGGATAATACCTGAGCTTCAATTTTTTCTTCTTTAAAACCCATGAAATTAATGATGAGATTATGCTTTCCTTTATCCAATTGGATGCTAAAAAAACCAAATTGATCTGTTGCAACACCAACAGAATAATCAGACAATGCAACAGTTGCACCAGCAATCCCTTCCCTTGTAATCGCATCTTTTACAAAGCCACTCACTGCAAACTTCGTTTTATTACCCCCCAATTTTTTGGAGCCGACTATCACTTCTTTGGCAATAAATTCCTTTTTAGTTTTGATAAATTCATTGAGATCATCCGGTTTGTCAACAACCTCTTCATACGCTATTTTTTTATTGTAGTTTTCAAAAAAGTTATCGGTGACAGCCGTGTTAATTACTTCTTTTGAAACAAAAACATTCCCATTATTATCAATAGAAGTATGATAACCATAGCTCGCTAGTTGTTCATTCAGAAGTGAAGTTATCTCCACCTGAGACTCATCAAAAACAATAGTCAGTTTAGGGAAATCCTGTTCATTATAAAAAAACTTTAGTCGAAAATCGAGTTCAACTTTTTTTACAAAATCGCTCCAACTTAGATTACTATAATCTTGAGACAGTTTAATTTCTGCAGACTGAGAGTGTGCATAACTGGCCATTGACAAAAGCAAACATAGGATAGCAAAAAGCCGAACAAGCTTTAATCTTTTAGTTAGATATATCATCACAATATTTAAATAGGTTAAACAACTCATGGTTTTTTGCAGATTTTAACTGAATTCTATGAAGTCTGATGTATCTGGCTATTTCTTTCTTATGCGAAGAAAAATATTTTAACAAACTTTTTCTGTTAGGGATACTAACAAATTTCCCATCCTCTAGAAGTAAAAGACTAGTTTCATTTTTAGTGAAATAACCATTGGGAGTACTGGATGTTACTTCAGGAATGAATTTTACATGATGCTCTAGTAATGCTTTAAAATCACCACCATACACTTGTTCGTATATTTCATTCGTCTTATTTTCTACAAAAGGAGAAATATTAATAAAAAAGTGATTTTCAATATACAGAGAGTCGATAAAGCGTTTATCCAAAATAATATTCTTGGTAGATCCATCCGGAAAAATAATACTAGTCACTAATTCATTCGTCATAATATTATAGGCCAAATCCTGATTTAAGAATTCTCTGCCTTTAATATAAATACGGCCTTTTTTCCAAAGCTTGTCTTTTATGAAATAGGGGCTGCCTTGCACATTCATGCTGCTAGGCCGATAGAGGTGGCCATTTACAAGAAGATCGTCATATTTGTATATATCTTCGATCTGTTTCTTAAAATTGTTCAAGAGGTCCTTTTCTCCTGAATTGGTTTGCTGATAAGACAAAGTTGGTGCTAATAGACATACTGTCAACACTAACAATATTTTATAATTAGGTTTAAATAAAGATATCATTGCTGAATTTTCTAATAAAAAGGTTCAATGCATTAATGATCAAATATAACATATAATTCAATTTATTAAAATGAGATATCCAAAAAGAAGCCTCAAATATTTAGATAATATATATAACACTAAAATACTGCTATTTATCTCTAAAATATATCGACAAAAAACAGCTGTTTATTTTATGTATAATTAATTATTCCTAGTAGTATCGGAATTACTTAAACGACCAATTGCTTAATTAACATATCATAAATTCTCTTTAACAATTTTTAACACGAGGGAAGAATCATCTTTAATATCTTTGTTTCCACTAATAAACGTATAAAAACGATGGAAACGGATATCAAAGTATTAAACGAAAAAATTCAGAAAGAAAGCGCATTTGTAGACCTCATCAAGATTGAAATGCAAAAAGTGATTGTGGGTCAAAAACAAATGGTTGATCGATTATTGATTGGAATGTTAGCGAATGGACACATATTATTAGAAGGTGTTCCCGGATTAGCAAAAACATTAGCCATCAATTCGTTGGCCAATATTATTGATGCAAAATTCAGTCGCATCCAATTTACGCCTGACTTATTACCTGCGGATTTATTGGGAACTATGATTTATAGTCAGAAAAAAGAAGAATTCATTGTTCGTAAAGGACCTATTTTCGCCAATTTTATTTTAGCGGATGAGATCAACCGTAGTCCTGCCAAAGTACAATCAGCTCTTTTGGAAGCCATGCAAGAACGTCAGGTGACCATCGGGGATACGACTTATCCTTTGGAAGAACCTTTTTTAGTAATGGCCACGCAAAATCCTATTGAACAAGAAGGAACCTATCCTTTACCCGAAGCACAGATCGATCGTTTTATGTTAAAGGTGGTGATTGGTTATCCAACCAAAGATGAAGAAAAATTCATCCTTCGTCAGAACATTGATAAAAGCTATCATAAAACAAATACCATCCTTAAAACAGAAGACATCCTTAAAGCACGAGAAGTAGTTCGTGAGGTCTATTTGGATAATAAAATTGAAACCTATATCACAGATATTGTTTTTGCTACACGTTATCCTGCTGATAATAAATTAGAAAAATTTGAAGGCATGATCGCTTATGGTGCTTCGCCACGTGCAAGTATCAATTTGGCTTTGGCAGCAAAAGCCTATGCTTTCCTCAAACGAAGAGGGTATGTTTTACCTGAAGATGTAAGAGCGATTGCGCATGATGTTCTTCGACATCGTATTGGCTTAACCTATGAGGCCGAAGCCGAAAATATCACTAGCGAAGAAATTATTAATGAAATACTAAATACTGTCGAGGTTCCATAGGAGATAAAAATTCGGAGTGTGAAATTGGGAGTTCGAAGTTATCGTTAATAAATAACGAATAACCATGAATAACCTAATAATCAACAAAAAATAAACAAAGTTTTGGAAGCAACGGAATTATTTAAAAAGGTCAGAAAGATAGAGATCAAAACACGGGGATTGTCGAACCAGATTTTTTCGGGACAATATCACTCGGTGTTTAAAGGTCGTGGTATGGCATTTAGCGAAGTTCGGGAATACCAGTATGGAGATGATATCCGTAATATAGACTGGAATGTCACGGCTCGTTTTAATCATCCCTATATCAAGATCTTTGATGAAGAACGCGAATTAACGGTGATGTTATTGATTGATGTGAGCGGCTCCAACGAATTTGGTAGCTGTAAACAATTAAAAGAAGACATGATCACAGAGATCGCTGCAGTACTTGCTTTTTCAGCCATTCAAAATAACGATAAGGTGGGGGTAATCTTTTTTAGTAATAAAATTGAGAAATTCATTCCACCCAAAAAAGGGACGAGTCATATTTTACGGATCATCCGCGAGCTTATTGATTTTAAACCTGAGAATAAGGAAACCAATATTTCGGAAGCTTTGCGCTATTTAACCAATGCCATTAAAAAACGTTGTTCAGCATTTCTAATCTCCGATTTTAT
>JBFFMB010000147.1:0-5098 GCA_041554455.1 Bacteroidales bacterium | reverse complement strand
TCATTGCAGTATCTGCTATTTCAATGAAAGAAGAAATTGAGATGGCTATGAAATATTGCAATAGTTTCTTGACTAAGCCAGTTCAAAAAAATGTTTTGCTAAACGAGATTTCGAAGTATTTGAAATAAATATCTAAGCAAATGATCTGATTTTCTCAACTAATCCCTTTAGATTTTTTATCGTTGTGAATGGGTTCATGATGGTAATTCTGAAATATATTTTTTCATCAATGACTGTTTGAACAATATAATATTCACCATCCTTAATTATTTTGTCGCGTATGCTGGCAATATGTTTGTTTAAATCTCCCTTTCCTTTTTTTAATCTGAAACAAACAATATTGGATTCGGGTTTTGCACCCAATTCAAAATCATCTAAACGATTGATATAGATTTCAAATTCACGAGCCAAATCATAGGTTTTCTCTACATAGGATGAAAACAATTCGTTTCCATAAGTTTTTATCATCATATATACCTTCAGACCCATTGCTTTCTTAGTACATTCAATGGTTCTGCCTGCTCCATCATACCAAGGGATTTCTCCATTTTTATCTAATAGATACGAGGCTTTCTGAGCAAAAGATTCATAGGATTTGTTTCCATTCTTAAATAAAACAGCTGTAGTAAGGGCAGGAGTGAGCATCATTTTATGAAAATCAATGACAATTGAATCTGCTCTTTCAATTCCTTTTGTTAAGTAGTTGTATTTTTCTGATAAGATTGCTGCACCTCCATGGGCTCCATCGATATGAAACCAAATATTATTCTCTTGACAAAAATCTGCCATCTCATCATTATAGTCATAAATCCCTGTCGAAGTCGAACAAGCATTTCCTACCAATGCTATTATTTTTTTACCTTCATCTTTTGATTGACGAAGTATTGATGGCAATGCATCAAGCAGAATTTTATGATCCTTAACGGGAAGTTTTATAACGCCACTATCGCCTAGGCCCATAATTTTTACCGAACGATCCACACTATAATGCGACTCTGATGATACCATCACGGCTAAATCTCCCTGGACTCCGTTTTCCCAGACATCGTATGCTGTAACGGCCTGGCGAGCAGCCAATAATGCGGTAAGATTCCCCAAAGAACCTCCTGATGTAATTAAACCATTTGCATTTTCGTCCCATCCCAAAAAGCCCAATAACCATTCAATAACATTTCGTTCGATGGCTGTAGCTGCAGGCCCCATTTCATAGATAGCCATTCCATTATTGGAAAAGGTCGCCATTAAATCAGATAGTGCTGCCATGGGTAAAGGAGGAACCACCTGATGTCCCATGTAATTTGGATGATGCAGATGATTGGATTGATCTAGAAATTTTTTATAAAGCGATTGGATATTACCCTTATCCTTAAAAAAAACTTTCCAGTCTTGATGTTGTTCATTCGCGTCCACCCATGGGAGAATAGACATGTTTTTTTGATCCAAACAATCCTGCAAATAATCTGCAATCATATTTACCAAGTCATGCCCTTCTTTTCGGAAGGCTTCCGGATCGTATGCTTTTCTTAAAATATGGCTCATTCAGTAATAGTCATTTTGTAGTGCTTAGAGTATTTAGAGTGATTATAGAACTTGACGTTTTGTTGATTCTTGGCAATACAAACTCTAGCTTACTTTAAGTGCTTTTTGTTTTTTTAAATATCGACCGAAACACCTATTCCAGCGGCAATGGCTTTGTCGTAAATCAATTTTGCGGTAGCCGAATCCTGAATAGCTAACCCATTTGACTTGAAAACAGTAATTTCTTCAGCATTGGTACGCCCTTCTTTTTTGCCTGTCACTAAATCTCCCAATTCAGCATAAAAATGATCTTCAGTGATACTTCCTTCTTTTAAAGGAATCATGATATCTCCTGCTTCGTTAAAACATGCTTCTTTAGAATCGCCTACAAATTTTGAACGTTGAACAGTAGCAGTATCTAGTTCTCTGGCATTGGGTGTATGACTACCAATATTATTGATATGTGTTCCCGGTTTTAGTTTTTTCCCATCAAATAATGGGGTGGGAGAGGAAGTCGCTGTGCAAATAATATCCGCTTCCAACAAATCATCTGAATTCTCAGCTTTAAAAATAGCAAGCCCTAAATCAGCATTTGCTTTTACAAAAGCATCTGTTGCTTCTTCATTCAAATCAAACACTAAAACTTTTGAAATGCTTACGGTTTCCTTCATGGCCAATAATTGCATCTTAGCTTGTCCACCAGTACCATAAATCCCAATTACTTGGTCTTTGTCTTTACGAGCTAAATATTTTGTTGCTACACCACTGGCTGCACCGGTTCTAACAGCAGTTAAATAACCCCCATCCATGATACAAATCACATCTCCTGTTTCAGGATTTTGCAGCAATACTTTCCCAATGGTTGTTGGCATATTGTGTTTTGCCGGATTGTTTTTATATACGGTAACCACTTTACAAGCCAAAGCCTTCATTTCTTTCAGATAAGCAGGCATATATAACGATAAACCGTCAGGCGAAACGATATTGTTACGAAGGGGTAGGATAGCTGTACCGTTTGATAGTTCTGCAAAAGCATTTTCAACAACTTCGATACAATCTTTCATGTTCAATACTTTTTGAACATCTTCTCTTGTCAATAATAATGGCATGATTTGATCTCCTTATATTTAGGTTAATTTTAAATAATATTTACGAATTACAAATTACGAATAATTTTCAAAACGATATCATATAAAAAAGGGATCACTAATTAAAGCAATCCCTTTAGTCTATTGATTAATCTTAGTTGATTTCTTCAAATCTACCTTGGAAGAAACGAAGATTTTTTGGTTCGTAAGTAAAACGAAGTCCTTTAATCGTTTTTCTTTGTTTATAAAGTTTGATGATACTATCAGCTATTAAGTCCATATGAGCATTGGTATACGCTCTACGTGGAATAGTTAAGCGCACCAATTCTAGCGCTGGGCGATAGTTTTCGCCATTCTTTTTACGACCACTAGATACATTTCCTCTTTCCATGGCACGTACTCCTGAATCAACAAATATTGCCGTAGCTAGTGCTTGTGATGGATATTCATCCTGATCTAAATGATCTAAGAAACGTTTAGCATCCAAGAATACAGCATGAGAACCAACTGGTTCAACAATAGGCACCCCAGCTTCTAATAATTTCTCACCTAAATATTGTGTTTGTTCAACGCGGTTACGGATATAATCATAATCTAACATTTCCAAAGCACCTAAAGCATGAACAGCTAAATCACCAGCAGCCAAACCACCAGTAGTGATTGATCCTTCATATTTACGAATCATTTCTTGAGCTTTCAAATAAAACTCTTCATCATCCTTAATGCCTAAGAAACCACCAATATTTACCATATAGTCTTTCTTACTCGAAACAGTACAACCATGTCCGTAACTAAAGATTTCGTGAACGATATCAGTAATTGTAGCATCTGTATATCTTTCGTCATGTTTTTTGATCATATATGCATTCTCAATAGCGCGAGTTGCATCCCACATCAAATAGATATCATTCGCTTCACAATATTCGTAAACTTCTTTAGCATTGTCCATATGAACGGGCTCACCACCTGCAAGATTCACACTTAATTCAAAACTGATATAAGGAATTTTATCTGCACCATGTTCATCCACAATTTTCTTGATTTTATTCAAGTCGATATTGCCTTTCCAACGGAATTGGCTAGTTGGATCGTGTGCTTCATCACATATTACATCTACGAAAGTACCACCGGCCATTTCTTGATGTAATTTTGTTGTTGTGAAATACATATTACCAGGAACAAAACCATCTTTAATCAAACATTGTGACATGATGTGTTCTGCTGCACGACCTTGGTGAGTTGGGATAATGAATTCGTATCCGGTAATTTCTTTCAAGGTTTCAACCAATTCGAAGAAATTCTCACTGCTTGCTTGAGTTTCAACACTATTGAGATAAGTTGCCCATTGATCAGTGCTTTGTGCAGTTGTTCCTGAGTCAGTTAAAAGATCAATAGCAACATGCTTCGATTGTAATAAGAAGGTATTATAACCCGCTTCTTTAGCATATTCTAAACGTTCTGCTTTCGTTGCTTCACCAACATATTCGATTTGTTGAATATTGAAAGGTTCCGCTCCAAAGTTGAATTCTTCTAAAATTGGACGTTTCCATTTAAAAAATGCTTCGTCATTCCAATCTGGATCATTTTGAAGCATTAAACCGTTAATTTTTGCTTTTTCTTCATATAATTCATTCACCGCTTCAGCAATTTCGATTAATTGCTCATTGGTTAATGCCATGCGAGGAATCTGTAAAGGCAGAATATCTGTTCCAAATCGACCTTCTAAGAAAGTTCTAATTCCTGATTTAAGATAAAGAGCTGCAGCTAATGTGTGAGCGGGGTTCTCAATACCTGGTAAAAATTCAGCTGCTTTAATATAAACACCATCAGCTCCGAAGTAAAATGGAACATTTCTTAGTTGAGCTGCAAAAACTTCTGTTTGTTGGTTGATCCAAAATGATTGTTTTTCAAAAACCATCTCTTCAATACCTCTAGAAAATACTTCCATGGTACGACCAGCCATTCCTCCATAGGTATGAAGACCTTCATAAACAACCACTTCATTCATGTATTTGTCATACAAATCATAAACGTTAGTTGCAATTAAACCACCAGTATTGGTACGTGGATCTTGTCCAGCATCAATTACAAAAACATGAGCAAGAGAAGCTATTTCTAAAACAAGTTCTTTAATGGTTTTATTTTTGTAGGCTGCTTCGTTTTTACGAATGAAATTAGCCGAAGCAATAATGTAAGAACCATTCAATACTAAATAAGTATTATTTTCTTCTGCAATTTTACGAGCTGCTATGATATTAGCCATTGAAACAGCTTTATAACCATCAGCATATAATTCGATATATATGAATGGCTGTTTTGTGCCAGCTAATTTTTTGCTTAAAGTATCTAGGCAAATGTTTCCTGTGTATGTATCATCTCCGTCAAGAATAACTTCTGTAGAAGCTTTTCTGTCGTTGATAAGTTCAGCAGGTTTTTGTGAGTTTGAATAGATAACATCATTCTCATTCACCATGGTGGTTGTGATTAATTTA
>JBFFMB010000146.1:0-5104 GCA_041554455.1 Bacteroidales bacterium | reverse complement strand
TGGTAAAAATATTAACATCAACTATTTCGATCCACAAAACTTATTCATACTTTTAGGTATAATAGTTTCTACTAGTTTACTGTCTGGAAGTTATCCTGCCTTTTATTTATCATCATTTCAGCCCATAGAAACACTCAAAGGTACACTTAAGTCGGGCAATTCAAGTGGACGATTAAGAAACGTATTGGTTGTTGTACAATTCTTTACAACGATCATATTAATCAGCAGCAGTATATTTGTTTATAATCAATTAAGCTTTATTCAAAACAAAAAACTAGGTTACGAAAAAGAACAGTTAATCTGTTTGCATAATATCAATACCTTAGGAGATAAAGCAAATACCTTAAAGCAAGAATTACTAAATCATCCTGAAATATTAAGTGGAACGGTGTCTTCCTATCTACCTGTTCCATCCAGTTCAAACAATTCTATAGGTTTCCCTGATGGAGATCAAAATAATATGGGTAGTATGTATCAATGGGCTGTAGATGAGGATTATGTTAAAACCTTTCAGATGAATATCAAAGAAGGAAGAGATTTTTCTACTGAGTTTGGCGCTGATTCATTATCTATTTTGGTTAATGAAGCTGCTCTTAAGCAATTTGGTTGGGAAACAGGTGAAGGTCATTTTATTAGAAAATACATTGATAATGATGGCACATTAGCAGATTATAAAGTTGTTGGTGTAGTAGAAGATTTTCATTACGAATCCTTAAAATCATCAATCTCACCTTTGATGATGGAATTAAGTAAACGCGGATATTATTTAAGCTTGCGATTTAACGTAACAAACACTGAAGATATCATTAAGATTCTTGAAGATAAATGGAAGGAATTTTCTCCTCATTATCCGTTTGAATATTCTTTCATCAATGAACGCTTTAATGCAGTCTATTTCCAAGAAAGAAGAATGGTTAAGATTATGAGAAATTTTACCATTCTTGCTATCATCATTGCCTCACTTGGCTTATTCGGCTTGGCTGCTTTTATTGCCGAAAAAAGAACCAAAGAAATTGGAATCAGAAAGGTAAATGGTGCGAGCTTCGTAAATATTTTTATGCTGTTTACCAAAGATATTGTCATACTCATCTCAATTGCTTTTGTTCTGGCAGTGCCATTAACATGGTATATCATGAATGAATGGTTAAATAACTTCACTTATCGAATAGATTTAAATTCGTTGGTTTTCGTAGGTGCAGGATTATTATCATTCTTGATTGCAATCCTCACTATCTCATACCAAGCATATATAGCATCAACGCGTAATCCAATTGAATCATTAAAATACGAATAACTAAAGATTTTAAAATGATAAAAAATTATTTCAAAACAGCTTTACGAAATATTGCAAGGAATAAACTTTTTACCTTTCTTAATGTTTTAGGCTTATCGCTTGGTTTGGCAACAGCAATTCTTATTTTATTTTGGGTTCAGGATGAATTAAGCTACGATCGATATCATGAAAATGCAAATAACATTTATCGAATCACAGCTGATTATCAATTACCAGGAGAAAAATTTAAAGGCACGACAACCTGTCCCCCAATGGCAGGCACATTAATCAATGACTACCCTGAAATACTCAATGCCTGTAGGTTTAACAGAAACATTGGGGGGCAATTAAGTGTTGGAGATAAAAAATTCAGCATTGCTAATCTTGCTTACGTCGATTCAACCTTCTTTGATATGTTTAGTATTCCTGTATTAAAAGGAGATAAAAAAACCCTTTTAAACCATCCAAATTATCTGGTGTTGAGCGAAACCACAGCGAAGCAATTATATGGAGAAAAGGATCCCATTGGGGAATTATTAAAAATTGATAATGAGTCATTTCAAGTGACAGGAATTTATGCTGATATTCCGGAAAATTCTCATTTCCATTTCAATATTCTGCTTTCAATGTCAAGTTTGAAGGCTAGTTTAAGTCCTGTTTGGTTAAACAATAATTTTTACACCTATATCCAATTACATCCAGAGGCGAATCCTAAAAAGCTCGAATTAGAAGTACAGAAAACAATCTTAAAACATATAGGTCCTGCTCTTGAAAATGCAACAGGACAAACGATGGATAAATTAGTTGGAGATGGTTCTATTTCATTCCAGCTACAAAAGTTAACCGCCATTCATTTACATTCTCATTTAATGGGAGACCTAGATGTTAATGGGAATCTCTCTAATGTTTATATTTTTTCATTTATCGCTCTTTTTATTCTGATTATAGCTTGTATCAATTTCATGAATATGTCAACTGCACGATCCGAAAGTCGAAGTAAAGAAGTGGGTATTCGTAAAGTTTCAGGTGCAGCAAGAGGGCAAATTATTTTTCAATTTCTTCTGGAATCATTGATTATAACATTGCTATCCTACTTTTTCGCAATGATTTTAATTGAGATTTATCTTCCAAGCTTTAATACGCTTTCAGAAAAAAATATTAACATCAACTATTTCGAGCCATACACCCTTTCTATACTCTTAGGCATTATCATTTCGACCAGTTTTATATCAGGGAGCTATCCGGCATTTTACCTATCTTCATTTCAACCTATCGAAACACTTAAAGGAGGTTTAAAAAGTGGGAAATCAAGTGGAAGACTCCGAAATGCATTAGTTATTATCCAATTTTTTACAACAATTATCCTAATCAGCAGCAGCATTTTTGTTTATAATCAATTAAAATTTATTCAAACAAAAGAGCTGGGATTTGACAAGGAACAACTAATTTGTATTGGTAATTTAAACGCCTTAGGCGATAAAGCCAATACTTTTAAACAAGAACTATTAAACCATCCTGAAGTACTTAGTGCAACGATCTCCTCCTTTTTGCCCGTACCTTCCGCTGGTTATCATGATGCCGTTTATCCAGATGGCGACAAAAACAATATGGTTGGCTTATATCAATGGTTTGTAGATGTGGATTATATTGAAACCCTCAAGATGAATATCAAAACGGGAAGAAGCTTTTTAGAAGAATCCGGAACTGATTTGCAGGCAGTATTGATTAATGAAACAGCACTAAAACAATTTGGGTGGGAATCATTTGAAGGACATTTCATTACTCGAAAATCAAATCCTGAAGCCACAAAATACAAAGTGATTGGTGTGCTAGAGAATTTTCATTTCGAATCCTTAAAAAAATCAATTTCACCAATGATTATGCAATTAGGAGATGGGGGTTATTATTTAACATTAAGGTATAATGCCACGAACGCCCAAGAGATTATTGAACTCACTGAGAAGAAGTGGAAGGAGTTTGCGCCAAACAATCCTTTTGAATATTCTTTTATCAATGATCGCTTCAATAATATGTATTCTCAGGAACAACAAATTGGTAAAATCATGAAGATATTTACGTTCTTAGCAATCATTGTTGCATCGCTTGGCTTGTTTGGCTTGGCTGCATTTATTGCTGAAAAAAGAACGAAAGAAATTGGCATCCGTAAAGTAAATGGTGCCAGTATTTTAAATATATTTTGGCTTTTCAGTAAAGACATTGCAAAACTAGTTGTCATAGCATTTGTTCTTGCAGTTCCCCTTACTTGGTATATAATGGATAGGTGGTTAAATAATTTTACTTACCGTATTGACATTGAATGGATGGTATTTATTGGAGCTGGAGTACTCTCATTTTTCATTGCCATTTTAACTATCTCTTATCAAGCATATTTAGCCTCCGTACGAAATCCCATTGAGGCTTTGAAATACGAATAACATCAGCTAGTTAGGTGTTTTTAAAAAGCTAGTTTTTGCGATTCAATAATCAAAAAGAGCTACCTTTGTAGTTTCTAATACCTAGTTAAGGTATTATCTATTAAACTAGACGAACTAACTCAAGCGATGAAAAGAACTATTAAAATCAAAAACACTTTGTTTATTAGCCTTCTTATAGTTGCAACTGTTGCGATATTTACAATTAGTGTATTCTGGGTATTTAACGAAATCAACGAATCTAAGGAAGAAAGAATTAATTTGAGAGAACAATCCTTAATGCTTCAAAAAGATAAATTAAAACGTGAAGTCAACAGTATTCTTGATTATATCACATACACCCATACGCATAATAAAGAAATCCCTCTAGAGGAGTTACAAAGCAAGATTCTGGATTATATCTCTTCTGTAAGATTTGGTTCGGGTGGATATATTTTTGTTAATAAAGTGGATGGGCAAGCACTAATATTCGATGGAAGAAAATTAACCGAATATAGAAACAATATAGATCTAAAAGATAACAGAGGAAATAGCATTCTACAACCTCAAATTGACGCTTTTTATCAAGGAGAAAAAGGCGGTTTTATGCAATACGATTTTAAACGTATTGATGGAACTGAAGAAGAATCAAAAATATCCTATATGAAAGGATACCATGACTGGAATTGGATCATAGGAGCCGGTGATTACTTAAGAGATATTGATAATGACATTTTAGCTCATGAAAATAAATTGAAACAAAAGCTAAAACAACGAATTGTTTTCATTCTGATTCTTTTTGCCATACTTGTTTTAGGAATTGCCTATGTTTCGTATTATTTGTCTAGATACATTAACAAAGAATTTAGCGTTTTTAAAAATTATTTTAATCTTTCGTCAGCTGGTGAATTGATTGATATTGATTTATTATCTATCTACGAGCTTCAAAACATAGCAGAAACAGCAAATACAATGGTTAAAGAAATCAATAATAAAACCATTTTATTAAAAGAAAGTGAAGAGAGATACCGTACAATTATTGAAAATTCAGCCGATGCAATTTTCATAACAGATTCTCAAGGGAATTATCAATATGTAAATAAAAAATCAACAGAGCTACTGGGATATTCATATCATGAATTCTTAAAAATGAATATTGCAGATATCGCTCCTGAAGATGATTTAGAAGACCAAATTCAAGATTTTAAAAATTTTGTTCAAAAGGGGAAAATGTTTATTGAAATTCGTTTGGTTTCAAAGAATAAAAAAATAATTCCTTGTGATTTAAACGCTGTCATATTACCAAACGGTAATGCATTCGGAAGTTGTAGAAATATCTCACAACGGAAAAATGCGGAAGCTGAACTTCACAAGCATCAAACAAAATTGGAAGAATTAGTGAATAACCGGACACTTCAAC
>JBFFMB010000145.1:0-5142 GCA_041554455.1 Bacteroidales bacterium | reverse complement strand
TGAAGCGTATATGACCTTTATGTAATTTTCTGTAAATCCGTAGGTATATCCTTGACTGTCTTCTGATTCGAAAAGAACCTGATAATTTCTCGATTTATGATCGAGATAAAATTTTTGTTTTTTTCGCTCAGAAAGTTCGTGAAGTTTCTGGCTGCGATCCTTAATTACTTTTGATTGTACTTTTTCACGAATGTTTGCAGCCAAAGTTCCTGGTCGTTCAGAATAGGAAAAAACATGCGCATAATTGATATCCGCGTTTTTAATGAATTCATAAGTCTCAGTAAAGTGCTCATCTGTTTCGCCTGGAAATCCAACGATGACATCCACTGCAATCATGCAATCAGGAATAGTGGTCCTGATTTTTGATATGCGATCAGCAAAAAGCTCACAATCATATTTGCGTTTCATCGCTTTTAAAATCGTATCAGATCCAGATTGTAATGGAATGTGAAAATGTGGCAGAAACTTCTCGGAGTTTGCTACAAAATCAATGATTTCGTGCGTAAGCAATTCGGGTTCAATAGAAGAAATTCTAATGCGTTCAATCCCTTCAATTTTGTCTAAGGCTTTTAAAAGATCAATCAGTTTTTCATTCTGATGCTTACCAAAATCGCCAACATTCACGCCGGTTAAAATAACTTCTTTGATTTCAGTTTCCGCAATCTCTCTAGCAATCTTTATGGTGTTTTCGATTGAGTCTGAACGACTGCGACCTCGTGCATGAGGTATGGTGCAATAGGTGCAGAAATAATCACAGCCATCTTGTACTTTTAAAAAAGATCTTGTACGATCTCCCAAAGAGTAAGACGAATAAAAATCGGTATCCTTTTTTAATTCTCCCACTACTATTAATGGACGATCATTCTCTTTATTGTCAATTTTTTTTAAATGTTCAAACAGTTGAAATTTTTCTTTATTCCCGAGAACCAAATCCACACCTTCGAAGTTTGCCAATTCGTTTGGACTAAGCTGAGAAAAACAACCAATGATAGCAATGTGAGCATTTGGGTTGCGTTTATGAGCTTGCTTAATAGCCGTTTTGCATTTTTTTTCTGCATTACCTGTTACGCTACATGAATTAATAACGTAGATATCGGCTTCTTCTTTATAATCTACCGTTGTGAAACCTTCACTACTAAAACTTTTAGCAATACTAGAGGTTTCAGAAAAGTTTAATTTACACCCAAATGTTTGAAAAGCTATTTTTTTCATCTTACAAGCAAAGATAAAGGATTACTTGTTAAGAGTTGATTTGAGAGGGTCAATATATTTTTGAATAATAATTCCGCTTACAATAAAAAATAAACCGACAAAAGTTGAAAGAAGTATCTCTTCACCGATCGTTAAATGAATAACTAAGAGTGCGATAAAAGGAGATAAGTAAACTAAATTGCTGACTTTTGCTGTATTGACTGATAAACTGAGTGCTTTTAGCCAAAGCACATAAGTAATGCCCATCTCAAAAAAACCAATGTACACAGAGCCTATTATGCCTTCAATTTTAGGAATATACAATCCATCCCCTATAAAAATGGCAATCAAAATATAAAACAAGCCGAAACAAAAATTTAAAAATAGTTTTGCCACTTCATCACGTTTATCCTTCATATTGAATATCCAGTATAATGCCCAAAATATCGAACTTCCAATTGCTAGTAAAACCCCATATAAATTATTTATTTCTAGACTGAGTATATTTCCTTTGGTAGAGATAATGATGATTCCAAAAAAACTGACCATTAGAGCGAGAATGCTTTTATAGCTTATTTTTTGTTTCAAAAGAGGGATGGATAGTAAAACTAAAGCTACTGGCCAGAAATAGTTTAAGGTTCCTGCAATTTGTGCGGCTAGTAAGTCATAAGCTTTGAAAAGAATTAAATAGTAAGCGAATGGATTCAAAAGCCCTAAAATTGCAGAGCTTCCAATTTGTTTAGGGGTTATACGTTTAAATTGGCCTAATTTTTTTTGTATAAGCAATATGAGAAATAAAATGGCCACGGAACTAGCACATGCAAAAAGTAGCATCAGTTTAAAATCAATAAATCGTAAAGTGATTTTAAAAGCTGAGCTCATAGTCGACCAAAAAAGAATGGCAACTAAAGCATAAATATATGCGCTATTTTGCCTTGTCATTTAATTTATATTAGCCCAGTCGGGGAAAATTCCCATTTCAATTCCGAAAATACGTTCTCCCAGAAAGTAAGTGACTAGCGTGATTATGATTGCTCCCAATATATTTAATATAAAACCCGTTCGAGCCATATCTATCATATTGATACGTCCTGTACCAAAAATAATTGCATTTGGAGGCGTTGCAACCGGAAGCATGAAAGCCATAGATGCAGATAATGTCGCTGGGAGCATAAATAATAGGGGATTGATCTGGGTGCTTACAGCCAAACCAGCCAATACAGGCAATAGCATTTCAGTTGTGGCTGTATTCGATGTTAGTTCTGTTAAGAATGTCATCACTAAGCAAATGATCAAAATAATGAAGAAAGGATGTATGTTAACAACCCAACTTAATTGTTCCCCAAACCATAATGAAAGTCCAGATACCTTAAACGCACTAGCGAGTGCAAATCCTCCACCGAAGAGGAGAACAATATGCCAAGGAATTTCAGAGGCTGCTTTCCAGGTCATTAATTTTTCACCTGTCTTATTTTTCGATGGGATTAAAAATAAAAGTACGGCCATTGCAATAGCAACAGTGCCATCATTGATAAAACTAGGCGAAGAAAATATGGTAGACCATCCCGGTAAGGTAAAACTACCAATCGAGATACTCGATCGACTAAGCCATAAAACAGCCAATAGAATAAAGTCGATTAGGATGATTTTCTCTTCTCGACTAATTGGACCGAGTTCTTTATATTGAATTTTAAATGAATCTTTGCTGATTTTACCCCAACTTCTTTTTTTGGGTCGAAAAATTAAAAATAAGTAAAGCCAAACGGAAAAGAAGAGTATGATGGTCACAGGAAGAGCAAAAGCCATCCAATTGGCAAACGAAATTTCCGGAGCTTCGGGAAACATAATCTGAAATATTCGAGCAAAAGATAGATTTGGAGGTGTGCCTACTAGAGTTGCAATTCCTCCGATTGATGCACTATAAGCCACCCCCAGAAATAAACCCGTTGCATATTTTCCAATTGCTCTTTTCCCAATACTTTCTTCAAGTTTTTGAATAATTGAAATCAATATAGGAACCATCATCATTGTTGTAGCCGTATTTGAAATCCACATTGACAGGAAAGCAGTAGCAAGCATAAATCCTAATAAGATTCTTGCAGGACTTACACCCGTATACATCAGTATTTTTAAGGCAATACGTTTGTGAAGTTTCCATTTCTGCATGGCAATAGCTACAATAAATCCACCAATAAATAAAAAGATCACATGATTGAAATAGGTAGAAGAAACATCTTTTCCATTCATGACTCCTAAAAGAGGGAATAATACGACAGGTAAAAGTGACGTAATGGCTAAAGGAATCGCTTCAGTAATCCACCAAACAGCCATCAAGAGTGCGACAGCAAGCGTATAGGTAACTTCTGGTTTGCCAGGCTCTAAGTCCCCAAATACAATAAGGATGAAAAATAATAACAAGCCTCCCAAAGCACCAAGTTGTTGTTTTGAATTGAGGAGTTTTAAGTAGCTTGCCATTTATAGTTGTGTTTTATGTAAATATAGGAAAATTATGAAAAAGTCATTGATGTTAGCCAATGATTTGCTTTTTAAATGGTTAAATTTTATAGCTTTGCATCTCAAATTTTAAAATTGATTTTGAATGAAAAAACTAGCTGTTGTTGCTTTTGGTGGGAATGCTCTCTTAGAAGCGGGTCAAAGTGGTACTATTGATGTTCAAGAAGAAAATGCATATAGAACTAGCGAAACCCTTATAAAATTACTTAAGAGGGATTATAATATTGTTTTGACCCATGGAAATGGGCCTCAGGTTGGAAATATTTTATTAGCTAATCAAGGGGGGAATCAAGTGCATGGTATTCCTGAAATGCCTTTGGATATTTGCGTTGCTTACTCTCAAGGGTTTATAGGCTATGTGATTGAACAGCAGTTGCGTAATGTGTTATTAAAAAATGATATGGATCGTGATATCCTGACAATTGTCACACAAGTGCTTGTCAATAAAGATGATCCAGCATTTCAAAATCCTACAAAACCAATTGGTCCGTTTTATTCCAAAGAAGATGCGGATAAGTTTATAAAAGCAACAGGTGCTAAATATGTTGAAGATAAAGCGCGTGGAGGATGGCGAAAAGTTGTGGCCTCACCGAAACCATTGGTTATTTCAAATAAAAAATCAATTGAAAAGATCGCTCGTGAAGGACACATTGTGATAGCTGTTGGGGGTGGTGGGATTCCTGCATTTTATGTTGAACCTAATAAACTTCAAGGGATAGATGCTGTTATAGATAAAGATTTGGCTTCTGCTTTATTGGCTGCTCAAATTAATGCAGACAAATTATTTATTTTGACTGATGTGGCTAAAGTTTGTTTAAATTTTAATACTCCACAAGAAAGAACAATTGACCGTATGACCATTGCTGAAGCGAGAAGATATTTAGAGGAAGGTCACTTTGCAGAAGGAAGCATGGCTCCCAAAATTAGAGCTGCTATAAATTTTGTTGAAAATAGCGGAAAAGATACAATCATTACAAAAAGCTCGCAACTCGGAATTGATGACGGTGGAACTCGAGTTGTAATGGTTTAAAGAGTTTCAGAAATGTGTGTTTTTACAAAAAAGGCTACTTTTTCGAGAGATGTAATCATATCATATTCTTCCAAATAAACATGATTAGGAACATTGACAGGTTTAGGGGTATAGTTTAATATGCCCTTTATTCCTGATTCTACAAGTTTTTCTGCTATTTCTGGAGCTGAACCAGCTGGTACAGTAATAATTCCAATTGAAATATGATCTTGCTTTATTACCTCCATCATTTCGTCAAGAGCATAACAACGAACACCTGAAAATACACGTCCCACTTTATCTGGATTATTGTCAAAAGCAGCAACTATCGATAGTTTGGTTCGTTTCCCATTAAAATAATTGATCATTGCGTGACCTAAATTTCCAATACCTACAACAGCTACATTTAAGCCATCTTTTGTATCAAT
>JBFFMB010000144.1:0-5145 GCA_041554455.1 Bacteroidales bacterium | reverse complement strand
TGTTTCCAAGGTCTCTTCGTCAGCCTGTATATAACCCCATTTATTCAATGCCATATCGGGTGTTGATTGGAAAATAATTGGATTGGGACCTGTACCAATGGCCACAATGGCCATGTCACATTCAATAATAAATTCGGAGCCTTCAACAGGAACAGGACGACGGCGACCAGAATCATCAGGTTCACCTAATTCCATTTGAATACATTCCAAACCTTTAACCATATTATGGTCGGTCCCAAGGTATTTAATAGGATTGGTTAATAAGCGAAATTTAATACCCTCTTCTTCGGCATGGTGAACTTCTTCACCTCTGGCCGGAAGTTCATGTCTGGAACGACGATAAACAATAGTCACTTCCGTTGATCCTGTACGAATGGCTGTACGGGCGCAGTCCATAGCTACATTCCCTCCACCGATGACCACCACTTTATTTCCTCTCGGTTTGGGTGTATCGTATTCTGGAAATTTATAAGCTTTCATCAGGTTCATCCGTGTTAAGTATTCGTTGGATGAGAAAATATTTCCTAAGCTTTCGTTAGGGATGTTCATGAATTTTGGCAATCCGGCACCTACGCCCACAAATACAGCATCAAAATGCTCCAAAAGCTCATCCACAGTAAGTATATTCCCAATCACATGATTTAACTCAAAGCGTACACCAATTTCTTTTAGATAATTGATTTCAAATTGAACAATGGATTTTGGTAAGCGGAATTCGGGTATCCCATAAGTCAGAACTCCACCTGTTTCGTGCAAGGCTTCATAAATAGTTACGGCATAGCCTAGTTGACGCATGTCGGCTGCTAAGGTTAAACCAGCAGGGCCGGAGCCAATAACTGCTATTTTTTTGCCTGTATCTTCGGTGATGATTGGAATTTCTACCAAATCCATCTTACGTTCAAAGTCAGCTACAAAGCGTTCCAAACGACCGATGGCAACGGGATCATCTTTATAACCGAGTATGCATTTTTGTTCACACTGACTTTCTTGTGGGCACACTCTTCCACAAACGGCTGGGAGTATGTTTCGTTCCTTTATTTTTTTGGCGGCTTCATTAAATTTTTCTTCGGCAACCAGAGCCACAAAAGTAGGGATGTCAACATTTACTGGACAACCGAGTACACATTGTGGGTTTTTGCATTGCAAACATCGCCCTGCTTCAAGTAAGGCTAATTCAGAAGTATAACCATACGGTACTTCCTGATGATTATGAACACGAAGTTTTTGATCCTGTTCAGGCATAGCCTGACGAGGAATTTTTAGCTTTATTCTGCGTTCATCACGTTTTGTTAATCCGTGCCATTGGCATCCTTGCTTTGTGCATAAATAAAAGGGCAATAATTTGGATGCAGCAAACATCGTAACTTCTCCTACGGGAGAATTACATTCACCACATTTGACCTCCTTGTTAATTAAACTTTTTTGACAATGTGGACAAATTAGATCCTCTACTAACTCACCATCTTGAATTTCTACAGATGCTTCAGAGTCAAAAACATCTAAATAGGGGCTGAGGGCAAGATCAATCTCTTGCTTTTTAAAAATGGCTTTAAAATTTACGCTCTTTACTTCTTTTGTTTCAACATTTAAGGTGTTATTGCAATGTGGACAATAGATATTTAAATAGCTTTTAAACTTTAAATATTTTACATCTTGATCTAACATAGGTGAGAAAGTTATTTAATGGAAAATAGTAATGAATCTTTTTCGTCTTTCAGATACAGTGAATTTCGTTTTTGTAGTTCATCAAAATCCACTTTGTGTCCATCGAAATCTGGACCATCTACACAGCAAAACATTGTCTGATCATTTACTTTAACTCTACATCCTCCACACATTCCTGTGCCATCAATCATGATAGGATTCAAGCTTACCATGGTTGGAAGTTTTGACTTCTTCGTTAGTTTGGCTACATTTTGCATCATGATGATTGGACCAATGGCATATACTAATTTGATGTCATGACGTTCACCCATGTATTTGGCGAGAGGGCCCGTAACAAAACCCATTTCCCCAATACTACCATCATCAGATGTAATTACTAATTCATCGCAAATGTGTTGCATTTCGTTTTGAAGGATTAGCATTTCTTTGGTTTGTGCACCGATAATACCTATCACATAATTACCCGCTTCTTTGAAGGTTTTAGCTACATGATGTAAAATTGCCACACCTGTTCCTCCACCAACCATGATAACGGTTCCCACTTTTTCAATTTCGGCTGCTTTGCCCAAAGGGCCGACTACATCTTTAATTAAATCGCCTTCGTTAAGTGATCTCATTAAAGCAGTGGATTTTCCAACGACTTGGAAAATTAATGAAATGGTGCCGGCAAATTCATCTTTATCGGCCACGGTGAGAGGTACTCGCTCGCCGGTTTCGTTTACTCTAATAATTACAAACTGACCTGCTTTAACTTTTTTTGCAATTTTGGGGGCGTTTATATCAAAACGTATAATCGTCCCTTTGGCCATTTCTTGTTTTCTTACTATTTGAAACATGGCTTGAGATTTTAGTTATTACAATACATTTAGTACATTTAGGTCTACCATTCTAAGCTGTCTTCCAATCTGATGTTGTAGTAATCTTCTTCACAGAGCCCGTGCCATTTACACCCTTTTTTTGTGCAGATGTAAAAATCCAAAAGTTTGGTTCGAGCACTTACAGCGATTTTCGCGGTCGCAGATCCACATTTTTCACATTTTTTCTCGTCCTTAATCAAGCTTTTTTCACAGTGGAAGCATTGAACATCTCCCACTATTTTATCTTCGGGTAAGTGTATGGTTGATTTTGTTGTAAACACATTTAGATAGGGGCTAAGCATTATATATCCCTTTTCATCATTTTCAATTTTTAATTTTAGTTGTTCATCTTCGATCAGTGATTTATTACAATGCGGACAATAAGCTTGCAAAAATGCTCCACTTTCGATGGTTTCTTTATAATGATCGATGGGTTTTTCTCCGGCAGAAACAGCTCCTTCTTTAACGTCCTTTTGATAATTTCCAGCCAAACCGTAATCTTGATAGAGCTTTTTTAAAGCCACTGATAAATCTTCAAATTCTGCTTTATGATTTTTACATCCACTGCGTGAACAAATGGATATTTTGCCTCCCATATCTAAATAGAAAGAAGTCATTGGAGCATCACAACTTAGACAAGAAATTTGGTCTTTTAGCAATGCACTACAATGAGGGCATGAGAAACGGGCTACTTCTCCATCGGGTAAATCGAGAGGAGTGAGGTAATTATAACTTCCATAAATTGAACTAAGATTAATCGTTCCCTTCTTCCCACCAATCTCAATATTCAGCTTTATACTGGGTTCGTTATCCACTAATTTTTGTTTGTCCATTAAAGATTTGCTACAAACAGGACATTTTACTTTTAAGGCTAGAAAGTCGTACATGGGCGTAGTGTTTATTTTATAACAATAATTGTCTCAAATTCAATCAATCTTACTACAATAGTTAGTGAAAATTTAGCTAAAATGCAAGTATAGAGCCTGTTAATGCAAGGCATTAAAAGATAGGTTATTTGACGGTTTGCGCTTATTAATCAAATAATGAATTGGTTAGCAAATAGCAACTAACTAATTTATAGTAATTATAAATTATAGTAGCCTTGCGTTTTAAATAAATTCGGGGCTATTTTTTCTGACAAGGGCTGTGAATCAATTCACAACCAAAATTATTTAGATAGCTTATTCCTTAAAAGTGATCACTGATATGCGTTTTTTACCATCCATTTTAATATCTACTGGTTTTTTAAAACGAATGTGTTTAAAGTATTTTGTTGTTTGAATAAGCGTTTGTTGATTGAGTTTTTCCCAATTGATAAAACTTCTAGATTGCTCCTGATTTACAGAAAAGTAGCCCACATTCATAGAGGTTACATTATGAAAAAAATGGGAGCCAGAAGATGCATCCAATGGAAAATCGTCAAGGCTGGTTTCCACGATGACTTTTGCATTTGAAATTTGTGGCCATCGAACGGGAATCCCGATAAATCGATCACGAGTACCCCATCGCCCTGGGCCAATTAAAATATAAGGTCGTTTCTCTTCACACATTTTTTTGTTGAGCTTATCAATTTCATCGACCATTTCTAATGTTTTACTTTTGTCGAATAGTTGGTTATCTACATAAATAATATCTGAAATGTTTTTGATTTTACCGTTGCCCATCCCTTTTTCAGCATACATTAAAATATCTTTCTTCTTGATTTTATCCATATTGATTGAGAAGTCTTGAATATTTCCAATGAGAGGTTTTATTTGTAGTAAGTAGAACGTTGCTTTATTATTTACATCTTTATTTAGATCAACGGCAAATTCAATTTCAACAGGTGTACCCATGGCTTCTTTTACAACATCCAAAACAGTTTCGATGGTTTTTGCTAAAGGGATATAATTGTATTTTAAAATATTTGAAAAGTTAATAATCCGTGGACCAGGACGATTTATTCCTGGATAAATTGAATTATTGTCAGCATCATAAACGGATGCACAATGTTTCAGATTGCCATGTCTTTCAGCTTCATCTATATCAAGATAAGTTAGTCCAGCGGTATCTCCTTCTAACAAATTGGGGTTTGTTTTTTTTAAGTCAATTGCAAAAAATTTGGTTTGAGAATTTAAAAATTGATCTTTTGGCGAATTAATTTCAGTACTCGGATATTGCGGTGAAAAGCGATATGCTTTTTCACCTTCAACCACATATTTTCCCAAACCGACAGCCGCAATCGCAAATCCCTCTTCGGGTTTCATATGGGCGAAAGGATAATAATTATAGGATTGAGCGACACCTGATATTTGAGGATAAAAATAATCATCATGTGTATTTCCAACCGCTTCCTGAAGTATGACAGCCATTTTTTCTTCATCCAATTTATAATTAACAGCTTCGATATAAGCACGAGCTACAGGCGAATAAACGGATGCAAAAACCAGTTTAATGGCATCCATTGTCTGATCAAGACGGACGCCAATATCGGGGTGATTGTTCGGTAATAAATAAGTCTCGAAAATTCCGGCAAAAGGCTGCATTAAAGAATCTTCGAAAAGACGAGATGAGCGAATGGCGATCGGATTTTTTATTTTTCGGAGGATAATTTTTAATCGTTTACTTAAAGTATCTGTTAACT
>JBFFMB010000143.1:0-5148 GCA_041554455.1 Bacteroidales bacterium | reverse complement strand
ATTCAACAGAGCGGTAATAGAATGCTAGGAACCATTAATAATATCATCGATGTTTCTAAACTTGAGTCAGGCATGGAGAAAATACAATTTAAGGAAGTGAATATTAAAGAGATAGTGAACGAACTCTTTAGTTTCTTTAGCCCTGAAGCATCTACAAAAGGCCTAGAACTAAGATTGAATGAAAATGGCTCTATTTCCTCTGAGAAATTTTATACCGATGAATACAAACTTAATTCGATTCTGACTAACCTAATTAAAAATGCACTAAAATTCACACCCGAAGGATCTATTGAAATTAAATACTCAATTAGCGATAAATTTGCAGAATTTTGGGTTAAAGACACTGGTATAGGAATAGCGAAACATAAACAAAGCTCCATTTTCGAACAATTTGTTCAAGCCGACTTTTCACATTCAAGTGGGTTTGAAGGATCCGGACTTGGATTATCAATATCAAAAGGATACATAGACCTATTAAATGGGGAGATACAACTTGAGTCTGAAGAAAAAAAAGGGAGCCAATTTTATGTGTGTATTCCCAATAATTTAAGCTCAGCAGATAGCTTCCCTGCTGATGGTCAAATACAAGAGTCTAAACAATCCATAGCCTCAAAATACAATATATTAATTGCTGAAGACGATGCCTCTTCTTTTAGTTATTTACAATACATTTTAAAAGAGGTGTCAAAACGTATAATACATGCTAAAAATGGATTGGAAGTCATTGAGATGACTAAGAATAATAGCGATATTGATATCATTTTAATGGATATAAAAATGCCAAAACTAAATGGGTTTGAAGCAACCAAAGAAATTCGGAAATTTAACAAAAACGTTTTCATTATTGCTCAAACAGCCTATGCTCAGGAAAGTGACAAACAAAAGGCTCTTGAATCAGGTTGTAACGCTTATATATCAAAACCTATTAATAAACAAAAATTAATCGAGATCATTTATCAATCTTTGAATTAATGAAACACTTGAATAAACATTCTATTTAAAATTTATTTTTAAATGTTCTTGTTTTTCCACTTGATGCTATAAACTCATTCATCTCTGCAATACACATGGCTTTAATCTTACAAGCTGCAACAGCTACTTTACCGGCAGCAATAGCATCTTCCAGGGCATCATGATGCATAAATCGGATACCCAAATGATTGGAAATATTTGCCAATCCATAACCTCTCTTGGAAAACTGAGTCCATGTCCTGCGAACAACTTTAGCCGAATCAAGCCAATGGGTATTAATATGCTCCAAGCCATATTTACTCGAAACATTATTTATCGCAACTTTATCAAATGGCATATGATGAACTGCAAATTTATTTTCCATTCTAGCAATCAACTCGTCATACACCTGATAAAATTTTGGAGCACCCATTACTTTATTTTCGGTGATTCCATGAATACCAATATTGGTGTACGAAAAGTAGGTTTCGGGATCGATCAAGCTTTCCCAGGTATCAACAAGCAACCCATCTTTAAATGTAGCCAAACCTATTTGACAAATACTTGAATTATCTTGATTAGCTGTTTCAACATCAATGGCAACAAAATTCATAATTGATCGTTAAATTTTAAAAACTCGAATATATGAATTATTGATGTACTAAAAGAGTATCCATTGTGTAAAAAGGATAGCATCAAATTCAGAACGGCTAAATAAAGAGGAAACAGAAATAAAGAAGTATTAAAACCAACCTATCATTGTATTCCCATCCACTCAATAGCCTTATTTAAAGCTTCACGATCCATTATATGTCCACCATCGAATAAGTAAAGTTCAACATCATAGCCAAATTTCTTAAGTTTTCGTTTAGCCTCAGATGCAGTCTTTGGAAAACGATCTGATTTACCATGAGCGATAAATACCTTCAGTTTATAAGCCTGTTCGATATCCTCATCTGAAAGAAACCATGGATATTTTTGAGTATCGGGAAGTCGAGCACCAAAACAAATAATTCCATCAAATTCATTCGGGTTTTTAATTCCGGTTACATAGGCATAGCCCCCCCCTTGTGAAAATCCAAGCAGATATGATTTATCAATTTTATAATTTTCACTCACATATTTTTTAACATTGCGTATAAATTCTGAACTTAAATGATCGGAGCGTTTATATAAATCCAAATCATTCACATCGATACTCCATGAATAACCGGTTCCCATTCGAAAATCATCCGGACTTTTAAGATAAGGGGCTTCAGGGATGACAAAAATAAATGCGTGTGTATCAAGTTTAGACCAAACACCAGCAAAATCTTCTGATGAACCCCCATACCCATGCATCCCAATTAACAATGGATAGCTTTTCTCTGGATCATAATTTTCGGGAAGTAAAACCCGACATTTCACCAATTTTTCGGCCTTAACATATATATTATTCCCTAAGCCTTTCCCGGCATCTAAAACAGCCTTATAGCTTTCTGAAAAGGATGGACTTCGCAATAATAGCTGAAAAGCTTTTTCCTTACTGATCAGGCTAACATTATTAAAGCCATAATTTATAGCCATAATTAAAAAATTCGCTGCATATTGCTCCTGACCTAAAAAAGCATAACATTTTGCCAGTTCGTAGTAGATTGATGCATCATCAACATTATGCTTAGCTAAATACAGATAGAAACGAATGGCCGTTTTATAATCCTTTTCAAGAACAGAAATAAATGCCTGATTTTTAATATCAACCTGATCAAATGCTGCAAGTTCATTAATATCAAAAGCATAGGGGTCAATGTCAAGAATCTCACTGTATTTAGATTCGACAGTTTCTCCTTCTTGTGCATGAATTACACTACATCCTAAATATAGGATTAAAGCAAAAATTAAACTGATACGTATCATTCTGATTTGTTTTAGATTTTAATTAAAAGTGATTTGAAAATTTGAGCTAAACCATTTTTTATAAAAAAAGCCTATGCCGATTAATTGAAAGATAATCATCATAATAAATACCCTACCAAAGATTGTAGAGTAAAATCTTAAATATTAATATTAAAGCCTAAACTAATATTTTTTCCATAACTTGCAGAACTATTTTTACTCTAAAACCTTAAATCTCAGAGTAACTTATTTTACTTAAAAACAAAGACTTAAGACAACATTGCTCGATTATGGAAGAAATAATACCCATCACAATGCCGGGGATTCACAAAAAATTCCTCACACACTTTGAAAAAGAATCCATCCCCAAAAATTCAAAAATCTTAGACGTTGGAGCTGGTCATGGTGCCTTTTCGAAAGAATTAGTTGCCAAAGGATACGATGTTTCTGCCTGTGATCTCTTTCCAGATTTTTTTTATTACAAAGATATTGAATGTAAAAAAGTGGATGTCACTCAAAAATTCCCATACGAGGATAACACTTTTGATGCAGCCATAGCTATCGAAATAAGCGAACACATAAACGATCATGAAATGTTTTTTAAAGAGTTAAGCCGAATACTCAAACCTGGAGCAAAATTATTTATTTCTACCCCAAACATATTATCATTAAAATCAAGAATACGCTTCTTGTTTAGCGGCTTTTATTACAGTTTCGAATCATTGGAAATAAAAAATTACGATGGATTACAACATGTAGCTTCGCTGACATTGAACCAATATGATTATATTGCGATTAAACATGGCTTCCAACAATCAAAAATAGCCATCGACAAAAAGCAGAGTACGTCAAAATGGTTATTTATCATTTTTGCACCATTTCTTTGGCTATACACTACAATGAAAGGAAAGTCTAAAATACATAATGCTCGCAAACTGTTGTTAGGAAGGTTATTATTCCTATCATTTAAAAATGACAAAAATAATATTGATTAAATAAAGATATTTCGGTAGCTTTGTGCCGAAATAAAAAAACATGAATTATCTGGGCCCCCTGTTAGGACTTATTTCGTTTATAATCATTGGAATTTTTCATTCGGTGGTGATCAAACTGGAATATTATCTTGGTAAAAAAAGCTGGTGGATGCTAGCCATACCAGGTTTTATCATTGTTGTTTTATCTCTTTTCATGAATGAAATTCTTTCAATTCTATTAGGAGTACTTGGATTTTCATTATTTTGGAGTGCCCATGAAATGTTTAAACAACACGATAGAGTCATAAGTGGAAGGGCAAAACGAAATCCAAAACGCGATTATTAATATGGAATTCGAATTATTTGGACATATGATAAATGCCAGTGGAATGATAGCAGGAGCAGCTTGTTTTCTGATTATCATGGTTTCGCGTTGGACTTGTATAGTGGGCGAATACTATTTTACAAAAATAGTATGGATTGCATTTCTTGTTTTTGGCCTTATTTGTATAGCTTTTTCATTTTTTATGATAAATATTATGTATTCATCGGTTATAGCTATGCTAGGTTTTACTTACCTTTGGGGCATTAATGAAGTAATTGAACAGGAAGAACGGGTTAAAAAGGGTTGGTTCCCGATGAACCCAAAACGTAAATAAGTATGTTTGAAGGTATTATAAATCTACAACTTCCATTTATGCTGATTTCATCAGGGATATCCTCTGTGCTATATCTTATTTTTCTGTTTTTCAATATGGGCCATCCTAAGCCCGAAGAAATGGCCCAGGATAATCATCAAATTACAATTGAAACGAAAAGCGAAAATCTAGCGGATGCCTCTGACGATTTTCAATACAACGATTATTTTTCTCAAAAAGACATAAAAAACGCACAATTCTTACAAGTCGATGATGGTTTTAGTTTGCGCTTAACAAAAATTCGACACTGTAAATTTAGACATACTTACTCCTTTCAATTTGCTGGAGCAAGTTTTTCTCGTCCTCCTCCTACCCTCGCTTAATTATTTAACAAATTTCAACCTCATTTATTTTTTATTGCTTGTACTATGAACTTGCTATGCATGTTTTGTATATAAAGCAATCACGATTAAGCAGCTAATGCTAACATTCACGATTGATGTGATGTGGCTCTATAACAATTAAACTAAACCAAACATGAAAACAATTACTATACTTATAATACTATTTATATTCCCCTTATTTGTTTTTTCACAGGAAACTGCCAAAAGTACAGACATATCTAAAATTATTGATCTTACTGAAGTAACAGTTAAAGCTGAAAAAATTGAACGTAAACTGCAAGAAATACCAGTGGCAGTCTCGGTTAT
>JBFFMB010000142.1:0-5158 GCA_041554455.1 Bacteroidales bacterium | reverse complement strand
GGTTGATTCCCTTCAACAATATCTCCTTCTTTAACCAAAATATCGACGATAGTTCTATCCTTTTTAACCTTGTATTCACTTTCCATTTTCATAGCTGAGATGATAATCACAGTGTCTCCAGCCTTCACATTATCGCCTATTTTTACTGGAATCTTTACGACTTTACCTGGCATAGGCGTTGAAATTACATCACTATCTTCCCCATCATCTTTTTTACGACTTTTCAAATATTTACTTTCAGCATCTATGATTTCAACATCAAATGATTCGTAAAGCGTATTTACCAAATAATTCTTGCTTGAATTGTTTTCAATTAATTCAATATTATAGGAAATACCCTCCATAATTATTGAATAAACGCCTTTTTCAACCATGACAATATCGGCATCGTATTTCTTGCCATTAAGGGCAATTTTTACTTTTCCTCCATCTCTGTTCAACAGCTCTATGGTTGAAATCTTGTCATTTATTTTTACTTCGTACGACATATCCTTAACTATTCATTATAATCTTAAAACATTCTTCTTCCGACCAAAATCTTTCCAATTATTCCCCAATTCATGGGTTGGTTTTTGGGGTTGTAATTTCTCTACTTTATCGATATAATCGATAAATGCTGCAATAACAGCCACATCTTCGAAGTGCCCAACGGGAGGTCTTCTCTCCATTAAAAACGCATAGTTATTATCGATAAAATGCGTATTATAATTCCCGCCAATAAATTCAGGACAATCCAAAATACGAGCTAAAAATTTAATGGATGTTTTGATACCCGTAATTTTATAATTGTATAAAGCTCTTTTCAAGCGAGCAATGGCCTCTTCTCTTGTGTTCGCCCAAACGATCAATTTCGATATAAGTGGATCGTAATACATCGGGATTTTATACCCTTCATATACATACCCATCGTGACGTACACCTAGACCAAGAGGCTCAGTAATATGTTTTATTTCACCTGGACTTGGCATGAAGTTATTATCGGGATCTTCAGCATAAATACGGCATTCAATGGCATGTCCATGCTGAAAAAGATCTTCTTGCTTAAGGGCTAATACTTCTCCCGAAGCAATAAGAATTTGTTGCTTAACTAAGTCAACTCCTACAACCCTTTCGGTAATAGGATGTTCCACTTGCAAGCGTGTATTCATTTCTAAAAAATAGTAATTCAACTGATCGTCTACAATAAACTCAATGGTTCCAGCACCTTCATAATTAACTGCTTTTGCCGCAGCAACTGCATGTTTTCCCATTTCTTCCCGAACTTTGGGAGTCATAATTGGAGAAGGTGTTTCTTCGACCACTTTTTGATGACGTCGTTGAACCGAACATTCACGTTCAAATAAATGAATAGCATTTCCATGCTGATCAGCTAAAATTTGAAATTCGATATGATGAGGAGATTCAATATATTTTTCGACATAAATTGCATCATCATTAAAGGCAGCCATGGATTCCGATTTTGCTGCATTGATTGAACTTTCTATATCTTTCTCTTCTTTCACAAGGCGCATTCCTTTGCCACCACCACCAGCGGAAGCTTTCACCATCACTGGTAATCCTATTTCTTTAATTACTTTTTTGGCTTCCTCAATATCTTTGAGGGCTTCTGTTGTTCCAGGAACGACAGGTACATTTGCTTTGAGCATGGTTTGGCGAGCAGTAATCTTATCGCCCATGGTATCGATTGCATAAGCTGAAGGACCAATAAAAATAAGCCCTTCATTTTTACATCGATTCGAAAATTCTGCATTCTCTGATAAAAAACCATAACCTGGATGAATGGCATCCGCTTTCGATTTTTTAGCAACTTCAATAATTTTATCAATAACCAAATAACTTTCGTTAGAAGGAGATGGTCCAATAAAGTAAGCTTCATCGGCATATCTCACATGCATGGAAGTACGATCGGCTTCAGAATAAACAGCCACTGATTTTATTCCCATCTCTCGGCACGAGCGCATAACCCTCACCGCGATCTCTCCTCTATTTGCTATAAGAACTTTTTTAATCATAAAACAACTCCATTTTGCGTTCCAAATTCCATTAAATGTCCTTTGAAGGGCATTTTTTTGTTCAAGTCGTAAATATAGTAGTTTTTTACATTGAGCTCTTTGTTAATGATTTAACGATAAAATAATTATGTTTTATTTAAAAAAAACAACCCCCAACTACTAAAAAAAGAGAACCTTACAGATAGAATTAATTTTTACAAAAACTGAACAGAAAAAATCTTCCCATAACGATACCTAATGAATGAGTAGTTGAGATTAGTTTGAAGGACTATTAACATCCCCTTTTTAACAAAAAAATTCTCATGCTCTTCTATAAGCTATGTGAGAAGTGTATCTTTGTTATAAATTAAGTCCTATTCCAATGAAAATAGTAGCCCCTTCTCTAAGAAAACTAGTCAATTTGATTTTACTAATTAGTTTAATTGGGAATGTTAGTTGTAAAAAATTTGGTGAAAACCCACCTAATGAGGAAATAGTTGATTTCAGCGATCTCACTGTAAATCCAAGTTTTAAATTTACAAGCAATCAAAAAATTACAGCGAACTTTATAGTGACACCCTCAATCATAAACGAAGCTCCCCATATATTTAAAATATATCAGGGAGATCCGGAGCGAGGTGGAAAATTATTAACGCAAGGAATGACGGATCAATCATATAAATACAGTGTTATTTTTACCTTACCCAATCGACTAGACTCCATTTATGTTGAAAATAGCAATGCAAATGGGATCTACGAAATGGTTCCTTTAGCGGTCACAACCAATACAATCAACCGTAACTTTAATACAAATCAATTACTAAATGCTAATTTTTCGACTGAAAAAAAAGTATATGCTGATCCCGGTTGTGGGAATGATTGCGACGAAAGTATTGTGGGTGTTTATACTGATCTTGAATTAGACAAAAATCATTTTTGTGTACCCGAAGGAAGTCAATTAATTATCAACGGTCAATTAAAATTTAAACGAAATGCAACCCTTGTAATATGTGGTTCAGTTACGATCAATGATATCGCAATTATTAATAATAGAGGAAAAATTTACATCAGTTCTACTGGTACATTATCCGCTCCTTCAGGTCTTGATATTAAATCCAAAATCGATATTTTAAATTGGGGTATAATCACTATAAACGGAAATGCTTCAACGAACGAAACCAGTAGTTTTTATAATTTTGGAATTGCAAATGTAACGGGCAATTTAACAAATAACACCAATAAGTTCCAAAATGAAGGAAGCCTGAATGTGAATGGAAATTTCATCAGTACATTTACGAATAAAGGGAAAAATTATGGGACGATGAATATTAGCGGTAATGCCATGTTCAATTCTAATACCATTTTCCAAAATTATTGCAAGATTTTGATCAATGGAGAGCTCATACTCGACAAACAGCTAAGAAATTATTCCTATATTGAAGTTGATGGCACCTTCACCATTAATAGTAATGGCAAGTATTATTCTTATAATGGAGCATTAACAAAAACAACCAATTTAGTCTGTAACGGACGAGTACAAGCAGGCGGAAATGGCTACTCAAAAATTGATATATCAAACAAGACCGTATTCAATTCGGGTTCATTGATTATCAATCGCATGGATATTTGTGACGCGAATGGGATTGAAACCAATCATGCCAATGTGAACAATTATGTCGTTTATTGTGAAACCACCATTCCTGAGAGTGCTTGTAATCCTGGATCTAATGGAGATACCGGAACCGTTGATACAGACAATGATGGAGTTCCTGATGTAGATGATCAATACCCCGAAGATGCTAATCGTGCTTTTGATAATTATTATCCAAATCAAGAAGACTTTTCATCCTTCGCTTTTGAAGATTTGTGGCCAGGACTTGGGGATTACGATTTCAATGATCTTGTCGTCGATTTTCAATATAAAATTGTAACCAATGCTGCCAATAAAATTGTTGACATTATTGCAAAAACTCATATGAAGGCAGCAGGAGCAACCTTAAATAATGGATTTGGAATTGCTTTTCCAACAGCTGCAAGCAATTGTGAAAGTATAAGTGGTTATAGACATGTACTTTCAAATTTAAACATCAATGCGAAAGGATATGAAAATGGGCATACAGATGAAACGGTTGTTATTTTTTACGATGCGATAAATACCATATACAATAGCACATTAATCAATACAGAAGCCGCAAAAGCCTTTATTGAAACAGACACTCTTATTGTGACAACCACTTTTAGCAATCCCTTGATGACCATGGGTCAAGAGCCCTATAATCCGTTTATTTATGTTGATCAAGAACGTGGGAAGGAAGTTCACTTAATTGATAAAGCGGCAACTGCTTTAGTTAACACTAGCTATTTTGGAACTTTTCATGACAATTCAATTCCCGCTTCGAACCGATATTATGTGACCTCAAACAATCTCCCATGGGCTGTTGAAATTCCAGTTAGCTTTGACTACCCCTATGAAAAGGCGGATATTTTAACAAGCTATTTAAAATTTCAAAATTGGGCGACTTCCTCTGGTTCAAATTTTGCTGATTGGTATTTGGATAAACCCGGTTACCGGAATGTAGATAATATCTATATCGAACCCTAAAACTGTTTTTGACAATCCAAATTATTTTTAACAAATTATTATTGGGAAATAGAGGGGATCTACGAATATCATTCCACTTACTCTATCAAATATACATATAGAACTGGGTATTGGTTCAACTTGTGTAGATTGCAGAACACATGGAGGCGTATTAGAAATACCCAATATTTTGGGAAGATTAGAAGCTGACAAATTCCCATTATATTTAAAAACATCCTGTCTCTTTTTTAATAATTCAGATTGTTTATATCCATAATATTTATATATTTGATATTGAAAAGAAACCAGTCACCAGTCATTTGATTTTTTTGCTTCCCAAACAGCTAAAAAATTAACTGTTAAACGCTTGTTTAATACTTTATAATTAAGGTGTTAAATCGAATATTGCGTTGAACAATGTATAATTTTTGTCAAATAAAAGCTCATTGTTTTGAAAATTTCTATTAAACAAACATTCATAATATAATAGAGATGGATTGCACTGTAATGAAATAATTTACCATTGATAAAGGCCAACTTCAATATATGATTAGAATTTACGTAAGTATTGGTTTTAAAAGAAGAT
>JBFFMB010000141.1:0-5171 GCA_041554455.1 Bacteroidales bacterium | reverse complement strand
TTTTAATGGAATTGATAATTTCTTTTATGGTCATAAATGCTTTAATCAATGAATCACTTAATCCTGATTACTTGCTAATTCAGCAGCCTTTTTTCTTTCTTCTACAGTCTTTTCAAGAAAATCAATTATTTTAACTTGGAGTTTGGTTTTGTTCAGTCTGTTGAATTCGGTTATTGCTCCAGGACTCATTACATTTACTTCAATTAATTTGCCACCAATTAAGTCAAGCCCAGCAAAAAACAAACCATCTCTAACTAGTTTCTCTCCTATTATTCTACACAATTTAATTTCTTCTTTAGTGAGTTTGTGTTTTGCAATACTGCCGCCTGCCGTTATGTTTGATCGGATATCCCCACTTGAAGGGATTCTTCTTAAAGCACCAATTGGTTCTCCATTTAACATAAATACACGCACATCGCCTTTGTCGGCATCTGGAATGTATTCTTGTAAAATTACATATTGCGACTTCCCATCTGCACTGCTATTATTTACATAAAAATCCAATAAGGATTTAATGTTTTTTGAGGCTGATTTTTCAATTATAATGACACCTCGACCACCATATCCATCCAATGGTTTCATGATCATTTGCTCCTGATCCGATTCATCAATGATTTGTTTTAAATAATTAACATCTTTCGACACATGAGTAGTCGGGATAAAATCATGATCAGGATCGTAATAAGCAGCGGTATAAATTTTATTATTGGCTTCTCGCAAGCCTCTTACGGCATTCATAACAAAAACCTCATCTCTAATCGAATCAAGGAAATTTAACATAATGGAATCCAAAGGAGGATTGGCTCTCATAAAAACAACATCGAAACTTGTGAGCGGAAGATTTTTCCAGTATTTTTCTACGTTATTTCTAAATAAATTAATACTCGAAGAAACTTTCTGATCTTTTTTAAATACCTCACAATTAGCCATCGTAACACTATCCCGAATCCCTAATCTTTCAGGAGTTGTCATCGCTACAGAATGACCTCTTTTAACACATTCGTGTATCATTCTAAGCGTAGAATCGCCCTTTGTCATCTTTTCCCAAGGGTACATTAAAAAACAAATTTTCATTTTCTTGATTTTACTATTATCCTTACCCTTTGGCCTTTTATCACCTGGGTCTGTTTAATAAAGTTTGTGAACGAAAATACTCTATTTATAGTTAATAAAAATAATATTATTTATAATTATTCATCAATACTCGAATTATCTGCAATTTACCAAAGCATCATTTATAAGTCTATTGTTTCCTGTAGTATGAAGTAATCTCTATTTAGTAGGTCGAAATTAGTTTTTTTCATCCATTTTAATTTGTAATATTTACTACTTTTAATTTTCATTATTGGAAGCATGAAATATTCCAGAAAAGCACTATTTTTTATTAAAATCAAATTGAAATGATTAAGAAAATTTTTATCACGCTGAGCATTATCATTGCCTTTTCCCTTCTAGGAAATAAAGATCTTCAGGCACAAACAGAAAAGAAAGTTTTGGGTATTGAGGATGTGAAACTTTGGAGAAGTCATTCCGTGACCTTATCTGATAATGGGGAATGGTATACGGTTTTATATACTCTACGTGAAAAACCTGATGCTAAACAAGACAGCACTACAAAAGCATATGCAGAAGAGCTTTTCAAGAAGTTTTATGACCAAACAAATCAAACAGATACCCTTTATATCTGCAATGCTGTAAGTGGAATAAAATATGAAATTAAGGATGGAAAGCAGCCTGTATTCTCAGCTGCTTCCGATTGGATTGCCTACCAAATTAAGTCAGATAAAGAGGTTGACGAAAAGGATAAAAAAGCGAAAGAGGAAAAAGCAATTATTGAATTGAAACATCTCGCTAGTGGATTTACCGTTAAATATGAATCAAATGCGAGTTTTAGTTTTTGCGAAGATCAAAATTATTTTATCAGCAGCGATAAAAACGATCTCCTGGTTTACGATTTGGATAATCGCAGAGAGCATTATATCGGGAATATAGGGGAGTATGTGCTGGATAAAAAATCAGATTATATTGCTTATACCATTTCTTCGGAAGATAAAAGAGGGAATGGTATTTATTTGTTTCATCCCGAAAAGATGACTACTAGAGCCATTCAAACGGGTAATTTTATCTTTTCAAACCTATCATGGAATCAGGATAAGTCGGCCTTGGCTGCTTATAAATATAATTTGGATAAAGACAAGAAGATCGATTATAAAAAAATGAGCATTGTTGTCATTTCCGGAATTGATTCTAAAATTCCTCAATCGTTTGAATATAGAATGGAGGATATTGATGGAATGCCCGAAGAAATGGGTGCAGCCGTGAAAGCAGGTCGATACGCCAATGAAATGGCATGGAGCAAAGATGGCGAGCGTTTGTTTATCAAGATCAAAAAATACGATCAGGATAACGATAAAAAAGCAAAAAAGGATGAGGATAGCAAATTTGATTCAACGGTTCAAATCTGGCATTGGAAAGATGAAAAGCTTCTTTCCGAAAGAATGATGGAAGAGGAACGAAAGCAAAATGAAGTATTCGATGCTATATTCTTCCGTGCTTCAAAAAAAATTATTCGCTTAACGAGTAAGGAAATGCAACGTTTAATTGTCAGTGAAGGAACCGACAATTGGGGCATTGGATTGGATAACCGCAAATACATTTCTGATTGGGATAATACTAAAAACGACTTATACCGTATTAATCTTAAAACCGGTGATAAAAATCGGATTGCCGAAAAACAGGCTGGTCGAGTTGAATTAGCTCCCGATGGAGAAAAAATGGTGATTTGGGATGGCGAAAACTATTGGTGTTATGATTTAGTGAATGATACAAAACATAGTATCACTGCCAATTTATCGCTTTCCTTTATCAATAAAGAAGATGACCATTTTGGGTTTCGACCTGTTTATGGTTTTGTAGCTTGGGTAAAAAATCAGAATGCTGTAATTGTTAACCATAAACATGATTTATGGTTATTACCGCTGGATCAAAAAACAAAAGCACAAAATCTTACGGCATCAGTAAATGCTGATGAACCCATCCGTTTTAGGTTTGATGATTTGAGTTTTAAATGGGAAGATGAAATTGAAGAACGTTATGTCGATCTTAAATCACCCACTATTTTGTACGCCTTTAATACTCAAAATAAATATGCCGGTTATTATAAATTGCAAAAGGGAAAATTACAGAGGCTTATTTACGGGCCTGCTTCCTATTCAAGTTCGCGCTGGCGAAGTGGATTGATAAAAGCAAAAAAATCGGATGTCATTATTTATACCAAGGGTGATTATGAAAATTATCCTGAAGCCTATTTAAGTAATTTGGATTTTGAGGCCCCCAAAAAGATCAGCAATACCAACCCTCAACAAAAACAATATGAATGGGGGCATCGTATTTTAATTGATTATAGCAATGATGATGGCGTGCCATTGCAAGGAGTGTTAAGTATTCCGGATAGCTATCAAAAGGGACAAAAGTTGCCCATGATGGTTTATTCCTACGAAAAACTCTCTGATGGCATGTATGCCTATGCATCACCTTATCTTGGAGGTGCTAGCATCAATGAAATGAGTTATGTTTCCGATGGCTATTTATTTCTCCGACCCGATATTCACTTTAATGTGGGCACCCCACATTCAGATATGCACGAATGTATTGATGCAGCCATTGAAAAAGTAATGGAATTAGGCTATGTTGATGAAAATAAAATTGCTTATGAAGGTTTCAGTTATGGAGGTCATTGTGGGATGTATATTTCAACTCAGGAAAATAAGTTTGCGGCCATTGCAGCAGGAGCAGGGGTAAGTAATTTAGTTCAGGGCTTTAATGTTGATATTGTCAGAGATGGAAGCAACGAACAGGATTATTATATGACTTCACAAGGACGCTTGGGTACCGATCCTACCTCAAATACTAAAATGTATATTTCTGAATCGGCGGTTTTTAATGCCCAAGGTATGAATACGCCTTTATTGCTGTTTCACGGAACGGCCGATAATGTGGTGCTTTGGGAACACTCCTTTGGATTCTATAGTATTTTGCGTTATTTGAAAAAACCTGTCGTATTTCTCTCCTATGAGGGCGAAGGGCATGGTCTACGCCAAAAAGGCAATCGATGGGATATCCAATTACGACTTAAAGAATTTTTCGATCATTACCTAAAAGGCAAAGAAGCAGGTAAATGGATTACTGAGGAAATCCCTTATAAAGCAAAAGAGAAAGACAAGGACGATAAAAAAGCCCGAACACTTCCTTTGTGGAAATAGGGATTAGAGGCTGACTTTTATCTTTTTCTAAGTTGGATCTGTTTTTTTGTCCCCAGACAAAAAAGCTTTGAACGAAAAGCCCACGTTTCTACCGTTACGGATTGCCATGTTTTATGAGCCGTTGTTTGTTAGGTGCTGGCATTATTATTTCTTCATCAATTTTCTTTGCATTTTGTTTTATTAACTTGTTTCAACTGCAATAACTATTAAAGCTATTGAGAGTAGTATATAAAAAATCATTCCAATATTTCCAGTTTGGACAGCTCTCTTAGAAAACTCTAATTTTTCTACTCTCTTTTTAGGTAATATTAATCTAAGAACGATGAATAAAGGTAAAATGATAAGAGCTCCTGATAATAATTTATTTACTCTGCCTTTAATTTCAATTATTGGTAAAATATTTTCAGTGTCTATTCCAATAAATACCATTAGAGCTAAAGCATTCATAAAAATTAATAACGAAATAGCTAATAAAGCACTTATATAAGGAATACTTCTAGTACTCCCTTTACTGTAATATTTATAAAAAATATACATCGAAAAATCAAGAATTCTCATTAGTCTTAATTTATATTTTTATGCTTGTACCTAACGGTTTGGCTATGAAACGTGGCAAAACTGCGGCCTGCTTTTTTGTCCCCGGACAAAAAAGCTTTGAGCGGAAAGCCCACGTTTCTACCGTTACGGATTGCCATATTTTATTAGCCGTTGTTAGGGGCTGGTTTTTATTAATTCTAGTCAAATATTCTATCCTTCCCCAACATATCATTAATATTTTCAATGTGTTTTTCTTGATTACTTAAACTTTCTCCTTTAAGTACAGCTTTTTTTAACATTCCTATAATTTCTTTCTTATTCGTATAAGGAGCTGCTTCATTGTTTGTCTTGATAAGCTTAAGAACTTCAAAT
>JBFFMB010000140.1:0-5205 GCA_041554455.1 Bacteroidales bacterium | reverse complement strand
TTGAGTAAAACTGTATTAAATTCTGCCAGATATGTTAAAGTATTCGCAAAAAATATTGGAGTCTGCCCATCATGGCATAGCGGAGCTGGCGATAAAGCATGGTTATTTGCCGATGAAATTATCATTGAATAATCGTAAACTATTGAAAATGAAAAAGGGTCGCTTATTTGTACTAATTGGATTAACAATGCTTGTTTTTTCTTGTTCCAAACAGGATAAAATACTGCTCGATTATGTCAACCCATTTATTGGAACGGGTGGTCATGGGCATACGTATCCCGGAGCTGCAATTCCGTTTGGGATGGTGCAATTAAGCCCTGATACGCGAATTGATAGTTGGGATGGTTGTTCGGGTTATCATTATTCTGATGGAACTATTTTAGGATTCTCTCATACTCATTTGAGTGGAACGGGAGTTGGTGATTATGGCGATGTTCGGTTAATGCCAACAACGGGTGAGGTATTATGGAACCCTGGTGATGAAAATGACACCCGAAATGGCTATCGTTCAAAATTTAGTCATGAGAATGAAATTGCTGAGGCTGGTTATTATGCTGTTCATTTGAATGATTATAATATTAATGTAGAATTAACCGTTGGCGAGCGTTATGGTTTGCATAAATATGTCTTTCCAAAATCAGAACAAGCCAATGTAATTATTGATTTAACAGAAGCCGTTACTTCAGATAAAATCAATGATTTAGGAATAAAAATTATTAACTCAAAAAGTATTGAAGGCTATCGCAAGACCCAAGGTTGGGCTCAAGATCAACGTTTGTTTTTCTATATGGAATTCTCCAAAGAGTTTAAGGATTTTGGAATTCTTAAAAAAGGGAAATTACTTCATGATTTGAATCAAGAATTTAATTCAAATGATCTAAAAGCTTTTGTGCAATTTGAAACTTCATCGAATGAAGCCGTTTTAGTTAAAGTTGGAATTAGTGCCGTCAGCTGTGAAAATGCACGACTGAATTTGGCGCATCATGTTGATTTTAATTTTGAAAAAGCAAAATCCAATGCTCAGGCATTTTGGGCTGATCAGCTTTCCCGCATCCAGATTAAAGGTGGGACTGACGAACAAAAGACAAGCTTTTATTCAGCTCTTTATCATAGTTTGTTGAATCCCAATTTGTTTTCAGATGTGAATGGTGAATATCGCGGACATGACGGGCAGACACATAAGGCTAATTACAAAATGTATACGGTGTTTTCTTTATGGGATACTTTCAGAGCCATGCATCCATTGTTCACCATCATTGATCAGGAACGAACCAATGAATTTATAATCTCCATGTTGGATATGTATGATAAAGGAGGCTTGCTTCCTGTTTGGGAGTTGGCTGGCAATGAAACCAATTGTATGATTGGCTATCATTCTATTCCGGTTATTTACGATGCTTATGCAAAAGGGATTCGTCGGTTTGATACTGAAAAAGCACTTAAAGCAATGATTAAAAGTGCTCATCAAGATCAATTCGGACTTAAGTATTTGAAGACTGAGGGCTATATCCCCGCAGGGAAAGAAGGTGAGTCAGTTTCCAAAACACTTGAATATGCTTACGATGATTGGTGTATTGCCATGATGGCAAAAGATATGGGCAAAGATGACATTTATAAAGAATTCATTGAAAGAGCTCAGTATTATAAAAACATATTTGATGCCGAAACAGGTTTTATGCGTGGCAAAATGAATGGAAGTTTTATACATCCTTTCGATCCTACACAAGTAAATTTTATGCTGACTGAAGCAAATACCTGGCAGTATAATTTCTTTGTGCCTCAGGATGTAAAAGGGCTTATAAATTTATTAGGAGGAAAAGAAAAGTTTGTGTCAAAACTGGATGAACTTTTTAATACGAGTGAGGAGCTCTCTGGACGTCACCAGTCGGACATAACGGGCTTGGTCGGACAATATGCTCATGGCAATGAGCCGAGTCACCACATGGCTTATTTATACAATTATGCAGGTGTTCCTGCAAAAGGGGCAAAGGTATTGCGTAAAATTATGGACGATTTATATACCGATCAGCCGGATGGATTATGTGGTAATGAAGACTGTGGGCAACTATCGGCCTGGTATGTTTTAAGTGCCATGGGATTTTATCCAGTTTGTCCGGGCGATAATCAATACATTATTGGAACTCCATTATTTGATGAGGTGAAAATCAATTTGGAGAACGGGAAGACTTTTGTCATCAAATCTCAAAATCTGAGTAAAGAAAATATATATATTCAATCGGTTCGTTTTAACGGACAAAATTATTCAAAATCATATTTCACTCATGAGATGTTAAATAATGGTGGAGAATTAGAATTTATCATGGGTGATAAAGCATCTGATTGGGGCACTTCTGAAAAAGATTATCCTCACTCAGCAATTACTGATAATATAATTACTCCTGTTCCATATTTCATAGCCGAATCAAAAACCTTTTTTGATGAGATTGAGATTGCGATGGATTGTATTGAAGAGGAGGCTGAGATCTATTATACTACAAACGGGAAAATTCCGGATATACATTCCAAAAAATACACCAACCCAATCCAATTGAAAAAAAACACCTCTTTTAAAGCAGTAGCTTATCTAAATGATGTGTCATCAAAAGTTGTAGAGGCTGAATATATTAAGATTCCGGGAGGACGGAATATTAGTATTTTGAATCCTTATAGTAGTCAATATACTGCCGGAGGGGATATTGCTTTGCTTGATTTTATTCGTGGAGGAGAAAACTTCCGTACGGGTGCATGGCAGGGATATTATGGCGTTGATTTTGAAGTAGTAATTGACTTAGGGAAATCCCAAAAAATTAATTCTCTTTCAGCAGGTTTTCTCCAGGAATTTAAATCGTGGATTTGGATGCCGCTTTATGTAGACTTCTCTATTTCTGCTGATGGGGTAAACTTTTCAAAACTATCCAGAATTGAAAACACCATTGATGAGAGAGCGGATGGAGGTATTGTAAAAGAGTTTGGGAATGAACGAATTGATAAAACAGCCCGATATATTAAGGTCTTTGCCAAAAGTATTGACGTTTGTCCTGATTGGCACGTTGGTGCTGGAAATAAAGCGTGGATTTTTATAGATGAAATAAGCATCAAATAGGTTGAGAAAAGGAATAAGCATATTGATCATTTTAGTCGTTGTAGTTTTATCCTATGTTGTAGTTAGGAATTATTATCATGATCCAGTTGTCTATCCTTTTAAATCAGAATTCTTTACCTGGGCTGGCGATACTCGGCTTATGACTCCTGATTCGGCTAGCATAAGTAAAAAACAACTTGAAGAATTAAGAGCGTCCGTTAAACCAGGTGATTTTTTTCTGAATAGAAGTGATTATTATATCTCTAATATTGGAATTCCGGGTTTTTGGACGCATGCTGGTTTTTTTATGGGGGATGTGAAAGAATTGGATGTCTTTTTCGAGGGTGAAACGGATTGTTCAGAATGGGTTGTTTCGATGGGAGAAAATTCAGGTCAGTTATCTAATTTGCTTAAGATAAAGTTTGAAGAAAAGTATCGTAGATGTTTTGAGAAGAAACATTCTCTTCCCGTTATTGAATCTCTGAGTGAGGGTGTTGTTTTATCTTCATTTACAGATGCGGCTGCAAAGGATGGCATTGTCGTTTTGCGACCTCAAATATCAAAGTTAGAAATTGCAAAAGCAATTTATCAAGCATTTGAATTAGTTGATCGACCCTATGATTTTAATTTTGATTTTTCATCCGATTCATTGATCGCATGTACAGAGTTGATTCATTGCATATATAAAGATAGTGAACTTTTTTCAGTAGGTGAATTGTTTGGAAATCCTTTCGTTACAGCCAATGAAATTGCCCAATATTATGATAACTATTTTGAAACTGATCGATTGAAAATGGAAATGATTTTTCTGTTTGATGGCGATCATATGTATGAACGTAATAGTTTCGAAGGACAGCAAATTTTTCGGAAATCCTGGGAGGATTCGTTTTGGTAAAAAAACGCAACCCTTTTTAGTGAGTTGCGTCATTGTTCTTATGTATACTTTAACTATGCTATCGGAAATCTATCAAAAATACGTTCTGATTTCATTAAAATATCAACGTATTGTGCACGTTTATAGGTATACTTATCGCCTAATTTATTTTTAGATAATTTCCCTCTGAATTCATCCAACGAATTATAGCCTTTTTGGGTCATCCAATCTTCTAATTCGTTTAATATATTTGTAATTGCTTTTGGTCCTTTTTGATAAATAGCACTAACTATTTGAACGGTATCAGCACCAGCCAAAATCATCTTAATGGCATCGGAACCAGACAGTATCCCTGTGTTACTACAAATATCTGCCTTAATATTTGAGTATAACAAGCCTGCATAACGTAAAGCTAAACGATTGTCATTTTCGTTACTCAAATTATATGGAAAATGGTGAGCTTCAGCCTCAATATCAATATCTGGTTGAAATAAACGATTGAATAATACAAATCCATTAACACCCAATTTATCCATTTCGTTAATCACGTATAAAGAGTTGGTGTAGAATGGGCTCAGTTTGATGCTAACAGGTATTTTAACAGCTTTCAAAATTCCTTGAAGTGTATCAAATTGTGCCTGAACAATGGCTTTACCCATGATGTCAAATTCATAAGGAGTAGAGTAAAAATTAAGCTCTAAAGCATCCACTCCTGTTTGTTCAATTTTTTGGGCGTATTCTATCCAGCTTTCTTCATACACACAATTTAAACTAGCGATGAGAGGAATGCTAAGAAATTCTTTTGCCTTTTGTAGTTTGTAAAGAAATTCCTCCGGACCGGCATCTTGCATCTGAGGTAAGTAGGATGCCATTTCAGCATGACGGGCACCATATTCTTCATCAACTTGATGGCGTTCTAAGTTTTCGAGTTGAATTTGTTCTTCAAAAAGAGATTTGTATACAATGGCACCTGCACCGGCATCTTCAAGTCTTTTAAGGATATTGTGGTCTGTAGCTAAATTACTTGCTCCAACGATGATTGGATTTTTTAGTTCAATTCCTAAGTATTTTGTTTGTAGGTCCATGATTATGAATTTTAATTAAGTTAGTTTTTATCGGAGAATGAAGTATAATTTACTCTCGTTAGTACAAAAATAAAATATTATTTCGGTTATGCAATACCAGAATGCGTTAAACTGTTAACAGCAGCTATTTTTTTCAGAACTTTAAGATAGTACAAAAAAGAAAG
>JBFFMB010000139.1:0-5285 GCA_041554455.1 Bacteroidales bacterium | reverse complement strand
TCCGATGCCCATCTCCCCGGTGGCAACCATAGCGGTTCCATTCCTATGGGCCCCGTCGGCCATTTCAATACCCACTTCAATGGCCTTTTCTGCCTCAGACGCACCCAGACCGATGCGCTCTAGCGCTGCCAGGAAAATGTTGCGCACGGGACCTTTGGCCTCATCACATTTTACAATAGCAGCTTTAACGCTTACACCATAGGTACCACCCTCTTTTTCACGTATTTCTTTCATATATCTTTTACTCAATATTTGAGAAATTACATATGCATACAATTTGTTATGCTCATTATATTTGGTTTTTGTATGAAGATTAAGATAAACCGTTGATTTGGCTGTTTCCAATTTTCTCAAAAAATGGTTAGTTATATCAGATTTAGGGGCACGAACTCCATCATCAACATAATCCTCCCGGGTTTCGATTGTTGGCAATGAAGCAATATATTTTTTCAAGTATTCTTCCAGAATATCTTGATCAAAATTCCCACTAATTGAAAATACAAAATCTGCAGGATTCGCAAAACGCTCCTTATAGATCTTAGTTACTCCATCAAAACTTACTTCAGTAAACAAATCTTTATTGAATGGTTTTATTCGAGAATGATGATCAGCCATTACAACCGATACTGAATCATTAAAGGCTTGTTTAACATTATTTGACAGATTAGCGACATAGGCTTGGTATCTCTGATGCAATGCATTATAGGCTACTTCATCAAATCGAGCTTGTGTAAATTGCAAGTATATCAATTGAAACATTGTTTCCAAATCTTTAGGAGATGCACTGGCATTTAGATATTCATTTGCATATCCTAAAGAAATTTTTGAAGAAACAATTTTACCTGTAAGTTTCTTTTTTAATTCAATCGCTGAAAACTCACCTAAACCATAGCTTCCCATAAAGTCATTCAAAACATATGCGTCTGCAAGCTCTCCTTCATCAAGTAATGAGGTGCCACCCCATGACTTAGCAGAAAGACGAACAATTTCTTTTTCAATATCAGAGTGACGATATAACACTCTAATACCATTACTAAGAATTAATTCCGTTGCCTCTAACTCATTATCGATAATTGATTTCCGTTTTACAATAGCACCAGTAATTGGGTCCTTCGAAATTAAGGGCTTATCTTTAAAAGTATCAACATATGCTTCTTGTTTGGAATTTTTAATCTTTTTAACTAATGCTAAAATGTCATCTTTAGTAGGATAATACACGCCTTCCTTTTCAGGTCCAGAAACAACAATGATCATGTTTTTATCCGTTAAGAAATGTTTTGATGCTTTTGTTATATCCTCAAGAGTTAAACGGTTAAACAGATCTTTTAACAATTCAAATTCATATTCAATCCCAGGAATAGGGGTATTATCAATAAAATGATTTTTACATTCTTTTGCATAATCATCGTGATTAGTTTTATTACGTTTGTTATATGCATTTTCCATATTGGCTAAAAATGACTTTTTAGTTCTATCAAATTCGCCTTGTGTAAAACCATACTTCTTGACATTTTCAAGTATTGCAACAGATTCTTCGAGGGAAGATTCCCAAGAACCATTTTTATAGGATGTAAATAAGGCTGATAAATTTAATGTGTTTGTCAAATTCATCAGTTGTGCAGATGCATTAACATATGGACAATTTTCTTGTTGCAGACGCTCCATAAAACGTGCTCTTATCATGCTATTAAATAAAGTATTGACATATGAGCCCTCCAGATATTCTTTATCCTTATTTTCAGGAGCTATCGCTTCTGATTTAAACATCAAAGCGGTATAATAACTTGTGGCCTCTTTATCTGTTGCCAGAGTATAAATTGCATCGTCATTATCAGGGATATTATAGACTTCTTTCTTTGTTTTATTCTTTACTGCAGGGATTTTCGAAAACATTGTTTTGATTGCAGCTTCTACTGAATCAACATCAATATCACCTACAACTATGATTGCTTGTAAATCGGTTCGATACCATTGATTGTAAAAATCTCTTAAGGTTTCAGGTTTAAACGTCTTAATCACATTTAAATCGCCAATAACATCGCGATCAGCATATTTGCTTCCATAAAATATTGCCTTATTTTGTTTTGTGCTTATTCTGAATCGTGAATCCCTGCGAGTTCTCCATTCTTCAGCAATAACACCTCTTTCAGCTTCAATTTCGGCATCTGTAAGGGACAAATAATTTGACCAATCGTTTAAAACCAATAGGCAAGAATCAATTAAACCATCATTAGTAGTAGGAACATTACTTAAATTATAAACTGTTTCCTCCTTCATTGTATAGGCATTAATATTTGAACCAAACTTAACACCATGTTTTTCTAAAAATTTAAAAATTCCTTTTCCTTCAAAATGCTTTGTGCCATTAAAGGCCATATGTTCTAAAAAGTGAGCCAATCCATTTTGATTATCATTCTCTAAAATTGCACCAACATTTTGAGCTATATAGAAACTAGCTCTGTCTTTCGGTTCCTCATTATGCCTAATATAATAGGTCATCCCATTATCAAGCTTACCATACCTTATAGCCGAGTCCATTGGAATATCTTCAGCATTTGAAAGGTTCGTAAAGCCGAACATTGTAAATAGCACTAAAACTAAAGTTTTCTTCATAATTTCAATTTATTTTGTATCGGTAATTAAATGTTTCATTTGTTTATTATAAGACAGCTTGAATAAGAAAACCTTTCGTTAATTTGTTAAGAAAAAAGAGGAGGTACTTCCTGTAAGTATAGATTTTTCTCTGAAAATCAGAAAATAAAAATATTATCAGTCCACAACGATCAAGCGCTTATTAAATTGACCTATCTGGTTTTGCTCCGATTTAAAAACAACCCCAATTAAACCAAAGCAAATTTTGAATTAAATTTTACGAAATTGAAAAAGATTTGGCAATTAAGAGCTTAAGTCTTTTTCAATTTCGCAAAAACGATGACTTTATTTCAAGCGATTAATTGTTTTAAGAGCTTCTTGTTTAATTTGATCACTAAAATCAGTATTATTGGCAATATTTTCACAGGTATTAATAATTTCCTCTTTATGAATAGAAAGTGAAAACCACCCAAAAGCTTCTATCATTATTAACCGCAATTCATCATCTTTCGTTTCTAAAGCAAATTTGCAATAGTCCTTTGCATATTGATGAAACGGTTTATTTCTAAGATTTCTGATTGCTAATTTGGATGATTTATTATCGTCAGCCAAAATTTCGTTGGTACACTTAGCAGCTGATGCGGCATATCGTTCAACTAATTTAATGAATTCTTTTCTGGATTCTTCTTTATCTAAAAAATAGTCATTCGCATCCACCTGTTTATTTAATTCTTCAAGCAATAAATCTTTATCAAAGAATGAAAGTAATTCACTGTAAACATATCTAATCCTTCGGGCTTTATTGTTTCTAATATTTGCTTTAATAACGGCAGGGATACATCTTTCATCTCCACTATCAGAGATATAATAGCCTGCAAACCTTCTTGTTAATTCGTAAGAATCCTCAGTTGCAGCACATACAACTTTAATAAAATCATCATTATTATAATGGGTAAGAAGTTTAAGACATTCTAACCTTACGGTATTAAAGGGTGAATTAAAATAGGTAGTTGTAGCAAGAGAAGAAAAGTCATTATAGTTATTTTCAAATAACATTTTTAAAGCTAAACATTGAACATCCGGCTGTTCATCATTTAATAAACTTTTCCAATAGCTGATATTGTTTTTTTCCAAAACAATATTGCGATTAAAGTTCTTATCATAATCCGATTTAAATTTATAGGTAGGATCTCCAATTAAATGAGATTCCAGATAGCTAACATTTTTAAATATATTACCAAATCTCACACCACAGTTCAAAAGGCCTAACATCTCATCTGGCCATTTATCCTGAATAGAGTTCACACTATTTGCCATCACTAAAACAGTATTCCCTTCTCCAAAAATGTATCTGCCCGCTAAATAATCTTTTTTATGAAAAGATCCATTAAAACAAGCATCAAACATAATGAATCGGGCATTTGAGTTATAATCATCCAAATCTTCAACATAGATATCAAGATTCGCATTCGCTATAGAATCTGCTTTGATGCCTTCTTCAGTATCCCATCCCTCAAACCAAGATAAGGGAACATCCAAACTTTTTTGGTAACCAGCAATTACTTCATTGACATCTCTTTTCCGGCGTTTTGCAGAGCTTATTTTTGAACGTAAATAATATTTAATATTATACGAACAAACATTCACACTACTACTTGCTGGCATTCCATTTAAATACTGAGCCGTTGCCCCTCCATGATGATGAAGAATTGCAAGATCCAAATCCTCCCGTTTTAATTCGGGCAATAATCTAAATTTCACATTATCATCAAAGGTATAGTCGATAAAATCAATGTTGTTTTTTTGTTTATTTAAAGCCGGAAACTGCTGAGTAAGTGTAATTTTCTCATCTATTCGAGCAATCATAGATTCCGTATTATATCCATGACCAGCAAAAAACATAATATTTTCAACTTCGGATGCTTCTCTATGCGCTTTAACCACCTTTTTCAGATAGGCTTTAATTTGCTGATATTTATCTTTATGCTCAGGAGCTTTAATTCTGCCAGTATAAATTTCTGACTGTAATTTTTGCTCAGATTCTGCCAACAAAGAATAATAATGATACAATGGAATTTCTTCATCTTGTTTAAGATATTTGAATTTTAAATCAAAGTCATCGTAAAATCGATCCGATGGAATCGAAGATCTGTCCCATTTAAATTGTTCTTGATTCATTTTAAAAGCACTGCTAAAATGTTGTGCATCTCGAAGCATAGGAACAGGAATATCGCCAATAAAAACAGCTCCCTCAATGGGTGTTGCTGAATTGTACAATAACACTAACTGGGCTTTAATAGAATCTGGTTGATTCCATTTATCTTCTATAATAAACGTTTTTAAACCTTCTGATTCTAAAATAGTGGCATAAGAATTAATTTCTTCTCTTGCCTGTTTATAAGTTTCGCTATCCACTACGATGGCGAAGCCGGTTTGATTGTTTTGTTTTACACAAGATGTGAACAATAATAGTCCTATTAAAGCCACATAATAAATGCGATTCATCATTTTTATTTTTATAATTTTAGTAATTGGGAGCTTGAAATTTAAACATAACAATCCCCTTTTAATAAAATATCCCGATACTCTTTGAACATGATATTCGTCTAATCGGGATATTTTATTTTGTGATATAAATTTACTTATTTAAAAGTTTCAATTAAAACATGAGTCCAAGCGTGGCAGATAAATGC
>JBFFMB010000138.1:0-5304 GCA_041554455.1 Bacteroidales bacterium | reverse complement strand
CTGATTTTGCATCATGCCTTGTCCTTGTCCCATCCCTGGTCGGTTGGCATTACGTTGTCCTCTTTGTGCCATCACATCAGTCGAAAGTATCACAAATGCCATCATTGCAGCAGAGATCCAAAGGGTGGTTTTTAAATTTATTTTTTTCATTTTCCTGTTTTTTAAAAATTAGTAATTCTGTAAATTATATATATTAATCGATTAACGTTCTCCTTGTGGTTTTGCGGTTCTTCTATTTCTATATTTCCGTTCTCTATTAAAGGGCTGGTGCATTCCCGGCTCATCATCCATTATTTTTTGCCTGAACATTCCTTCTAAATATTTAAATTGTTCATCGTTACAAACACCTTTTAAATCAAGCAGATGATTAATAGTTAAACGCTTTAGCTGCTCATGTAAAACACCGGTTTCTTTGGCCAAATCATAAAGCACAACTGAGTCAGGCTGATCTTTTGAGAATTCATCCATCATTAGTACTCTTTTTTGATGCATTTCTATAAACACTTGTTTTGTTTTCTCATGATAATTTTTCTGAAAAATTTCAAAAGTATTTTTCTGATCTTCACTCAATTTTAAATTTTCCCTTACAGTTCTTATAGATTTACGAGAAGGAGGTTCGGGCATCGAAGGTCTTTTATATGTAAGGAAAAGAACGGTACCGATTGCCGCAATATTGACAATTAACAGAACTGCAATACTGATTATTACAAGGTTTTTTTTATTGAAGTAGTTCATCGCTTCTTAGTTTTCTGTTAATAAAAAGGACTCTATTGATTCGTAAGCAAGTGCATTCAAATAAATATCCTCATCCTGACTGTCAGTTTGAGCATTTTCAGCATTTTGATAAAAACTGTCATTATAATATTTTGATCCTAAACTTATGCCTGAAAAAAGGCCAACCCCCATAAATAAAACAATCGCAATAGGTTGCAATACTCTTTTCCAATTTCTACTTATTTTGGTATCACGATTTTCGATTTTAGCCTGAATACGTGTAAACATATATGGGTCGGCTGATAAATTATCAGTACGATCAACGAATGACAGGGTAGTATTAATTTCGCTAATAAGTTGACGACAAGAAGCACAGTCTTTCGTATGTAATTCAAACGACTGAAGCTGTTTTTCGTTTAGCTCCTGGCTTAAGTATGAACTCATTTTTTTATGTACTTCTTTACAAATCATTTTGTTGTGTTTTTAAGTTTGACAATCTCGATTAAAAAAACTTGCGTCTACTCTAAATTATTTTTATAAAAATCCAGCAAACGTTTTTGCAGATTAACTTTCGCACGATGAATTAAAGACTCCACAGAAGAAAGCGAAACATTCATGATCTCTGCAATCTCAGTATATGAAACTCCATCCAAATTATGTAAACTGAATGCAATTCGTTGGTTCTGGCTTAAAGAATCAATGGCTTTGTATAAGTGAGAGGATCGTTCAGAATCATCTAATTCTTTATCAGCATTAAAAGATTCACTCGTCATTTCATTCGTTGATGAACGACGAAAAAAAGACTCCATATTGTCAATTAATTGTTTACGCTTATTCTTCTTGATAAAATTCAACGATTTGTTAACCGCTACTCTATACAACCAAGTAGACAATTTTGAATCACTTCGAAAACGATGAATGGAGTCATAAACTTCAATGAAAACATCTTGTGTTAAATCTTTAGAATCGTCTTCATCATGAACAAAATGGAAGCACGTATTAAGAACCATAGACTGATACTGATCAACCAAAAAACGAAATGCATCTTGATTGCCATTTTTAATACCGGCTATAAGTTCTTGCTCGAGCATGAAATAAAGTTAATTATTTTTAATTCTCCTTTTTGACAATCTTAAAGAATAAAACTTGCGGTAGTAACAAAAAAAGGCTGATGAAAAATCACCAGCCTTTTTTATAATTATATTCAATAATTTTTTAATGAGGAAAGATGTATGTCATTTGTAAGTAATAAACCAATGCTCCTGCCAAATAACCAATTAAAGCAAGTAGACTGATCTTTTTTAAATACCATATAAAATCTATCTTTTCCATTCCCATAGCAGCTACACCAGCAGCAGAACCAATAATCAAGATACTTCCTCCAGTACCAGCACAATAAGCTAGAAATTCCCAGAAGGTTCCATCAACCATAAAATGAGCGGCATATCCTGTTGCACCAGCTGCAGCAATATCATACATTCCCATTGCACCAGCAACGAGAGGCACATTATCTACAATCGACGACAGTACACCAATGATAAGATTGATAATATAAATATTACCTACATTATCATTTAACCAACCTGCCATCAATGATAATTGTCCAGCTGATTGAAGTGCTGATACAGCAGTCAAGATTCCCAAGAAGAAGAAAATAGTAGGCACATCCACTTTGCGAAGCACACCAATTACAGTCAATTTTCTACGATCTTCCATAGTTTTGTTACGGTGCATAATTTCGGTGGTTAACCAAATAATACCCAAACTTAGTAACATACCCATATATGGAGGAAGATGTGTAAGTGTCTTGAACACAGGAACAAATAATAGTCCACAAATACCCATTATAAGGATCAACTTCCGCTCAAAAGGGCTTGTAAATTCACGGGTTTCGTCACCATGTAAAATTGGGCGAGTTACATTACCTTTTACAGTAAGCGATAAAATGATTAATGGAACAACCATCGTTGCAACACTTGGAACAAAAACCATAGCAACGATATTTCCTGCAGTCACTTGACCACCGATCCATAACATAATAGTCGTCACATCACCGATAGGAGACCATGCCCCACCAGCATTAGCAGCAAGAACAACCATACTGGCAAAGAACCAACGCGTTTTTTTATCATCAATTAATTTACGTAATAAAGCAACCAAAACAATCGTGGTAGTTAAATTATCAAGTGCAGCTGACATGAAAAAAGTCAACGTACTTAAAATCCACAATAATTTAACTTTATTGGTGGTTTTAATTTTATCGGTAATCAATTTAAATCCTTGGTGTTGGTCAACTGTTTCAACAATTGTCATGGCTCCTAAAAGGAAGAATAAAATAGTTGAAATTTCGGCCAAATGCTCCATCACTGAATGATGAGTAATATACCCAAGCATATCCTTAGCTGTTGGATGATGAATGCCCGCTTCATGCAAATATTCTCTCCATGCCTGACTGATATATTGCCCGCTATCATTCATGAGGCTTAAAATATCAACACGCGCAACAACAAAAATAACCCATAGTAACATCCCTAAAATCAAAGCCGAAGCAGCTTTATCAATTTTTAATGGATGCTCAAGAGCAATAGCAGTGTAGCCGAGGATGAAAACGACGACCATCAAAATAAACATTTCCATAGTAATTAGTTTAGTGTATAATATTATCGGCTGCAAATGTAAAAAAAAGATTTTTCAACACGAAACAATTCATATGTAAAACGATAGATATTTACGCAAACTGCTCAGATATTAATATGATTCATATCATATGCAAGAATGTATTTCGTATAATTTTGAGAATTCCATTATCAATTATGCTAAAATATTTGAGCCAATAACTAATAGATATAACATCTATTTGTAACATAAACCATTATTCAGGAAAGCTTATATACGAACGAATACGAACACTTAATGCAATTTTCGAACAATAAACACATAGAGAAAAATTACATATATTATTGAATTACAAACCCTTATAGACTTTGGTATAAATATGGATTTTATGATTCGTACACAATTACAAATTATTCATTATTTACTAACCAAAAAAATAAACAGATCATGAAAATTAAATCAATTCTAATTTTAGCATTAGCGGGGTTTTTAAGCCTTCCAACCTTTGCTTCTGACAACGACAACACACTAAGTGGTAATAGCAATACTGAATTTGGTAATTATACTATCAGTAAATCAGACAAAAACATTTCAGTTAAAGAATCAAATCTTGAAGTGTATTTATTGGATTATGAAATTGGTGAACAACCCATTTACATAGCCATAGATCATGGTAAAAAATGTCGAGATTTTATCGTTCGATCAAAATATTTTGAAATTCAATATAAGTGTAAAAAAAACAGTTTTGGAATTACTTATATGCAAGAAAAATACACTACACTTGATCCAAAAGTGAATTCAGAACGATTAGACGAGAATGAGTTTTCAAGACAAAGGGTGCTTACAAATATTGATCATACAGATGAAGAGTTAATGCATTTAATTGCATGTTATTTCCCCAAATTGCTAAAATCTAATTACAAAAAAGCATTAGTTTAATTTTAGCTTTTTTTTAAGCTTAACATAAGAGATTTTTCGTCATTTTATGTTAAGCTTAAAAAATTGTTCGTTTAGGTTTTATCATTAAAAATACCCCTAAACAGATAATTCAAGCCAAATCTGTTTATAACTTCAAAAAAATCATTTTTATAACTATTTCATTCGCATTACCTTTGTAGTATGAATTACAAAGAGACACTGGAGTATATGTTCAGTCATTTGCCCATGTACCAAAGGGTTGGAAAAGCTGCTTATAAAGCAAATCTAGACAACACCATTGCTTTATGCAATTTGTTGGACAATCCACAAAATAAATTTAAGTCTATACACATTGCAGGAACCAATGGAAAAGGATCTGTAGCACATATTATTGCTTCAATTTTACAAGCTGCGGGTTATAAAACGGCTCTATACACTTCACCACATTTAAAGGACTTTAGAGAGCGAATCAAGATTAATGGTGAAATGATTCCTGAAGAGACTGTTATCCAATTTGTGAAAAAACAAAAAAATGCCTTTAAAGAAATCAAACCTTCATTTTTTGAAATGACAGTAGGATTAGCTTTTCAATATTTTGCAGATGAACAAGTAGATATTGCCATAATTGAAACCGGTATGGGAGGTCGTTTAGACTCTACAAATATTATCACACCTTTACTTTCAATTATCACCAATATTGGCTTTGACCACACACAATTTTTAGGAGACACTTTGGAAAAGATTGCCACTGAAAAAGCGGAGATAATAAAAAAGAATATATAGGTCGGATCATTCGGCAGGTTGATAGACTGAACGTCCTGCTGACCGATTTTTTCACATATGCCAGGCCTCCCCGGCCTAAGAAAGAAAGGGTCGCCCTGGTCAGGATCATCGATGAGATCAGGCCGTTCATGCAAAACAAGATGTAGAAGTGCGGAATTACCTTTCAAGAGGAGTATGGGGAGAAACTGCCGGATATTATGGTGGATTCCAACCAGATTCAACAGGTCTTCCTGAATCTCATGCTCAATTCCATGGACGCCATCAAGCAGAATG
>JBFFMB010000137.1:0-5323 GCA_041554455.1 Bacteroidales bacterium | reverse complement strand
TTTGAACTTTCAAAATCATTTTCATCGAATTGAAATGAAATATCGCCCTTGGCAAGCATGGCCTGAATTTCCTGATCTTTACAAAAAACGGTGCCCCAAAAGTTTTCATTCATCAGCATTTTCAGCTTTAATAGAAAATCTTTTCGGTCTTGGCAGTATACAAATTTACCAGCAACCTTGGTAAATTCCATGGCAAAAGTTACATCAAGTGCATCTTCCATTTTGGTATAAACCGACGATTCAAAATCGATATTTTGAAAGGGGTTTTCCTTTTTGCTTATCAAAGCATTTCGGATGTTTTTAAGAACTTTTTCTCTTGATGTGCTTTCTTCCATGAATAAAGGGTTTATGCTTTATCTTCTTTTTTCTTTGGATCCTCTTTTGTTAATTTAGCTTTTGGTAAAGCCTTTTTGGTTGTCTTCTTTTTTTTAGGCTCAGCTTTTGAAATTATTTCTTCGTTATCTTCTTCATTTCTATCCTCAAATGGGCGCTTGCCAAACACACTTTCTAAATCTTCACTAAAAATAACTTCACGATCTAATAAAACGCTTGCGAGTTGTTCAAGTTTATCTTTGTTTTCTGTGAGAAGTTTTTTAGCACGATCATAGGCAGATTCAACTAGCTTACTGATTTCTTTATCAATAGTTTCTGCTGTTTTTTCGCTGAAAGGCTTGTGGAATGAATACTCTGATTGTCCACTCGAATCGTAATAACTAATGTTTCCAATTTCTTTATTCAATCCGAAATAAGATACCATGGCAAGTGCCTGTTTGGTCACTTTTTCTAAATCGTTTAAAGCTCCTGTTGATACTTTTCCAAAAATAATTTCTTCAGCAGCACGACCCCCTAAAGTTGCACACATCTCATCAAACATTTGGTCAAAGGTTGTGATCTGTCGTTCTTCAGGAAGATACCATGCAGCACCTAAGGCTTTTCCTCGAGGTACAATGGTAACTTTTACCAATGGATGAGCATGTTCTAATAACCAACTAACAGAAGCATGTCCGGACTCATGAAAAGCAATTACTTTTTTCTCTTTTTTTGAAATGATTTTATTGCGTTTTTCGAGTCCACCGATGATGCGATCAATAGCATCCATGAAATCTTGTTTATCAATAACTTTTTTGTTTTTACGCGCGCAAATCAAAGCAGATTCATTACAAACATTAGCAATATCGGCACCCGAAAAACCAGGTGTTTGTTTAGCTAGAAACTCAACTTTTGCAGTATTGTTCAATTTCAAAGGCTTCATATGAACCTTGAAAATCGCTTTTCGTTCTTCTAGATCCGGTAGCTCAACATGAATTTGTCGATCGAAACGACCTGCACGCATTAAGGCACGGTCAAGAATGTCGGCACGGTTTGTTGCTGCAAGAATGATGACTCCTGTATTTGTTGCAAAACCATCCATCTCTGTAAGAAGTTGGTTGAGCGTATTTTCACGTTCATCATTTGCTCCTGTCATCGCATTTTTCCCACGGGCACGACCAATGGCATCAATCTCATCAATAAAAACAATACAGGGTGCTTTTTCTTTAGCTTGTTTGAATAAATCGCGAACACGTGATGCCCCTACTCCAACAAACATTTCTACGAAATCAGAACCTGAAATGGAGAAAAATGGAACTTTAGCTTCGCCTGCAACGGCTTTTGCTAATAAAGTTTTTCCAGTACCGGGAGGGCCAACTAAAAGCGCTCCTTTTGGAATTTTACCACCTAGCTCTGTATATTTTGAGGGCATTTTTAAGAAATCAACAATCTCCATGATTTCAATCTTAGCTTCTTCAAGTCCCGCGACATCGTTAAAATTGATGTTTACGCTGGCTCCCTGATCAAACAATTGGGCTTTTGATTTTCCAATATTGAATATCTGACCACCTGCGCCACCTGAGTTTTTACTCATCATGCGCATGATGAAGAACCAAGCTGCAACTAAGATCAAAATGGGGAATATCCATCCTAAAATATCACCACCCCAGTTTTTTCTAGATTCGTTGGTGATATATATTTTGTCATAGGAAGAGTTTTCTTGAGTTGCTTCAATCTTTTCTTCAAATTTATCCGGAGAAATGATAAAGTAAGTAAAATTTGGAGTGTTTGGTCCAAAACCTCCGCCTTTAACTTTGTCGTATTTGGGTTTTGATAGACGATCTTTTTTGATGAATATTTCCGCAAATTCTTTATTCACAAGAACAATTTTCGAGATGTCCCCATCTTCTAACATTTCTTTTACTTCACCCCAATTAGCTTCTTTTGCTCCGCCTCCAAAATTTATAAATTGAATTCCGATAAATAATACTGCTAATATCCCATAAATCCAGTAAAAATTAAATTTTGGTTTTTTAGGGAGTTGTGTTTTGCTTTTGCCAGCTTTCTTTTCTGCCATTATGTCTTGGTCTAAATAATCGTCAATACTAATTAAATTTAATCGTCACTTTCAATGTGTTGAAATTCAGCATCTGCCCATAGATCCTCTAATTTATAAAATCTTCGTGTGCTTTCCTGAAATATATGAATCACGACGTCAAAGTAGTCAATCAAAATCCATTCCGCATTTGAGTATCCTTCTTTGTATTTAGGGTTTTCACCCGTATTTATTTTTACAAACTCAATAATTGAATCAGCGATTGCTTCAATGTGTGGTCTTGAAGTCCCATGGCAAACAACAAAATAATCAGCAACCGAATTAGATGTTTTCCGAAGATCGAGTTTTACAATTTGTTTCCCTTTTTTTTCTACGATTCCCTGAATTGCAAAATCAACTGTTGAAAGGGATTCTTTTTTTTTGGCCATGTATTATACATTTAACGCTATACAAAAATAAGTATTTTTAGATATCTTTCTACTCATTTTATGAGCTTTAATAATTAGGCTTTTCTTTCTTTAATTAGATTTGTAAATTTACAGTTTTACTAAGCAACTCAAATGATCTACAAAAACGTATTAGGCAAGCATCTTTTATATTTTGATGAGCTTGAATCAACGAATCTTACTGCTCTGGAAATGAAGACCCAGGAGAAAATTAAAGAAGGCTCCGTTATTGTTTGTGGGTTTCAGGAAAATGGAAAAGGTTTGGACCATAATCAATGGGAAAGCGAAGCTGGCAAAAACGTATGCTTGAGTTTTTGTGTATGCCCCGATTATATTAAACCCGAAGAGCAATTTTTATTAAATAAAGTTGTTTCATTAGCTGTTGCTGATCTTGTCAAAGAGCTTATTCCACGAAAAAAGGTGAGGATTAAATGGCCTAATGATGTGTATGTTGGGGATAAAAAAATTGCAGGTATATTGATTAATAACTCCATCCAAGGAAACAAGATGAATTCGTCGATAGTAGGAATTGGTCTGAATGTAAATCAACAAAAATTCTTAAGTGAAGCTCCCAATCCGATTTCTTTAAAAATGCTTTCTAAAAAAGACTATGATTTAGATTGGATGGTGAGTAGACTTTGTGACTATATCAATTTACGATTTAGAGGACTGATGCAAAATAGAAGCAAGATTGACACCGAATATCTAGAGAATTTATATCGATTTAATACCTATGCTTCCTTCAAAATAGGAGCACAAGCTGTTGAAGCCAAAATAACAGGATTAGATAAGTATGGAAAGCTTTGTCTTGATTCAAAAGATGGCAAAGCGTTTTGTTGCGATTTGAAAGAAGTAGAGTTTATTATTTGAGCTTACTATGCTTGTTCAATATATTCCTTCAACTTATCATTCATAATGTTAACCAGATTTTCCAATGGGCGTTTAACCATCATACTCATGACAGGATTTACATCAGCATCAATCTCAAACGAAGTTTCCGTTAGGTTATCCGATTTTTTTTGAAGACGAGTCATTAATGAGAAAGGAAAAGGGGTTTTTCCTTCAGCAACAATTTTTAAAAATTCCGGAGCTTTTTTCTCTACCATCCGAAGCTGAATACTTGCCATTCCTGTAATTTCAAAGGAACATGTTTCAGCATCGGCTTGCCAGTTTGCAATTTGCTCAGGCATCAATTTTTCAAAATTTCTGAAATCGGTTAAAAATTCAAAAATGATTTCGGCTGATTGATTTAATTCTTTAGGATCACTTTTTATATTCACAGTCTTATTTTTATTTGCCCCATTCCTGAGGGTTTTCGCGCCATTTAACCAATTTATGAATATCAGAATCTGAAATATAATTACTATCAACGGCTTTACGAACTAAATTATCGTAGTTGGCAAGGGTTAACAAAGCACACTTTTCTTTTTCAAAATTTTCTTTTGCTATTGGGAGGTCATAGGTAAAGATAGCAGCCATTCCTTTTACGTTACAGCCAACTTCTCTTAAAGCCTGAACTGCTAAAAGGCTGCTTTTTCCTGTCGAAACTAAATCTTCGATCACAACAACATTTTGTCCAGCTTCAATTTTTCCTTCAATCTGATTTGTTAAACCATGTGCTTTTTGAGAGGAACGAATATATACAAAAGGTAAGTTAAGTTCTTGAGCAACAAGAGCACCTATAGCAATAGCGCCAGTAGCAACACCAGCTATAACATCCACTGATCCAAACTCTTCGGTAATCAATTCAACAAATTGTTGACGGATATAGGTTCGTATAGAGGGATAGGATAAAATCAATCGGTTGTCACAATAAATCGGCGACTTTATTCCGGATGCCCATGTAAAGGGATTGTTAACATCCAATTTAATTGCTTTAATCTGCAAAAGATATTCAGAAACACTTTTGGCTACTTCTACATTAATTTTCATCTGCATATAAAATTTATTTAATTTGGTCAGATGGAATGTCAATGCAATCATTCCATACCTATATCAATAATAATTTACTGACATTTCATAATGCAAATGTATAAAGTTTTTAATCAGCACCGAACAATAATATTTACAGAAAATCTAACATCTTATAAAATCATGGCTGAAGATTCGCTGATTGTTGTGAAACAATTGGAAGATTTGCTTCCTGCTTATCACGATTATATGCAGGATCATTCGAAGAATCGCTTGATATTTTTAATAGAGGATAAATTCAATCAATGTGTATATAAGTTTTTTTCTAATTTTAAGTTAATTGGCGCAGCTGGCGGTTTAATTGTGAATCAAAGGGGAGAATTATTGATGATTCGGCGTTTTTCGAAATGGGATCTTCCGAAAGGGAAGATTGATGAAGATGAACATATTCAAGCTGCAGCCATTCGGGAATGTATGGAAGAAACGGCCTTAGAAAAAATGTCGATCGTAAAGGAATTAGAAAGTACTTACCATATTTATGAGGTTAAAAACAAATCGATATTAAAACGAACTCATTGGTTTTTGATGGAAACTGATTCAG
>JBFFMB010000136.1:0-5368 GCA_041554455.1 Bacteroidales bacterium | reverse complement strand
GCGACATCCAAATAGCAGTAGAAGGAATGAAAGAAGGAGCCCATGATTTTATAAGCAAACCATGGGATATTGATAAATTATTAGCGACAATCAAAGCAGCTGTTCGACTGCGCGAAAGTGAAAAAAAAATAATCACTTTAGAACAGAATCAGGAATTTTTAATCCAACAAAACAAGAATGTGGATTATCAATTTTTAGGGTCTTCGTCTAGAATGACAGAAATTTTTAAGACAATACAGAAAGTTGCTCCAACAGATGCAAACATATTAATAACTGGTGAGAACGGAACAGGAAAAGAATTGGTCGCTCGTGAAATTCATCGTCTCAGCCATCGTAAAGATTCACTTTTTGTTGGCGTTGATTTAGGGGCTATGAATGAAAACTTATTTGAAAGTGAGATGTTTGGTCATAAAAAGGGAGCATTTACTGATGCTCAATCTGACAGAATCGGAAGATTTGAAGCAGCCTCAAAAGGAAGTTTATTTTTAGATGAAATTGGGAATTTACCACTTAATCTTCAAGTCAAGCTATTAAGGGTTTTGCAAACACGTGAGATACAGGCTATAGGTTCAGATAAAACAGTCAAAATTGATGTTCGCTTAATCTCCGCTACGAATAAAGATCCCGATGAATTGGTATCTCAACAATTATTCAGAGAAGACCTTTTATACCGCATCAACACAATTGTTATTAAGATGCCTCCCTTGAGGGACAGAGAAGATGACATCATTCAACTTGCCACCCATTATCTGAATCTATTTAGCAAAAAATACAATAAAGGAAATCTAAAAATCAGCAAGGAGGGCATTGAAGCGTTGTATAATCATCATTGGCCCGGAAATGTGAGAGAACTAAAACATTGCATGGAAAAGGCTGTTATTTTATCCGAAAAAACAATTTTAGGGCTTGCTGATTTTAAATTGGGAAAGTCTGAAAAAGAAGAAGAACAAAATTCCTATAAATTAAGTGAGGTTGAAAAAAATGCTGTAAAAAAAGTATTGGACAAACACCAAGGAAATCTCACCAAAACAGCCAAGGAATTGGGAATCAGCAGAACTACCTTATATCTAAAAATCGAAAAACATGGGCTTTAACCGATTTTATCTCATACTTGTTATTCGTATTGTACTGATTGTAATAACAGGCATTTTCCTCTCATTTTTTATCAGTCAGTCTGACAAAATTATGGCTAGTTTGATATCTTTTGTTTTAATACTCATTCAAACCATCACACTCATAAAATACATTAATAAAATCAACGTAGACTTGGCTTCATTTCTTTTACGAATACACTCAAAAGACACTGCAGTTAATTATGAAAATACAAATATTCTGAAAAACTTTAAAGGATTAAATAGTTCATTTGAACAAGTAAATAACGAATTACAACAAATTAGGATTGAAAATGAGCAAAAATCGCATTACCTAAATGCAATTGTTAATCATGCAAAAATTGGAATCATAGCCTTCGACGACAAAGGAAAAATTGAACTATTTAATCCCGAAGCTTCGCGAATTTTGAAATGTGAGAATTTCAAATTTATGAATACACTGGCAGAAATCCTGCCTGATTTTCATCACGCTATCACTAAAGAAATAAATAAAAATGCGCAAATTATAAAATTAAATCTACCTACTGATATCTTAAATCTCACCATCAAAAAAACCATTATTAAAGTAGGGCAGAAAAGCATACATATCATTTCATTTCAAAATATTCAACGGGAATTGGATCACAACGAATTGGAATCTTGGCAAAAATTGATACAGGTTTTGAATCATGAATTAATGAACTCACTAACCCCAATTACCACTCTTTCGAAAACCACAAAAAGATATATTCAGGAGGATGGAGTTGTAAAAAAAGCTAGGGAATTGAATGATGAAATTATTAAAGATATTGCGATAAATAGCGATATCATTGAAGATAGAGCTAAAGGTCTTATTGATTTCATCAGAGTATATAAAGACATTAGCAAAAGCCCAACATTGAATCTATCCACTTTTAATGTAGCCGAGTGTATTCAAAAAGTTCAAAAATTTTATCAGCAATGTTTTAACGATCAACAAATAAAATTTGAACAAAAAATCCCCCATAATCTTGAACTCATAGCAGACGAAGCATTGCTTGAACAAATATTTATTAATCTGATAAAAAACGCCATAGAAGCTCTTAAAGAAACAAAAAATGCACAAATCAAAGTTCAAGGATTTGTAAGTAGAGATGGGGAGACTATACTCAGAATTGAGGATAATGGAATTGGAATTCCTAAAAGTGAATTGGACAAAATTTTCACTCCATTTTACTCTACTAAAGAAAATGGCTCAGGCATTGGATTAAGCCTATCGAAACAAATAATGCATTTACATAAAGGAAGCATTTCTGTGATATCAGAATCGAACAAAAACACTTCCTTTATCCTTCGGTTTTAATTGATCACTCGTATTTCAAACTATCAATAGGATTTCGAGTAGCGGCTCTAAGGGTTTGAAAACTCACAGTTATCAATGCAATTATTAATGAAACTACAGCACCTATGACAAAATAAATCCAGGATAAATCAATACTATATGAAAAATTCTGAATCCAATCCGACATAAAATAATAGGTGATTGGCCATGCAATGGCATTTGCAATGAGTACCCATTTTAAAAATTCGACATTGAGTAATCGAACAATGCTTAGTATGGAGGCTCCATTTACTTTTCGAATGCCAATTTCTTTAGTTCGTATTTCAGTTAAAAAAGAGGCTAAACCAAACAATCCTATACAAGCTACAAATATGGCTATAATAGAAAAGACCGTAAATAATTTGCCCATTTTCAAATAGGAACTATAGCTTCTTTCAAATCGTTCTTCTAAAGATGCATGATCAAAAGGCATCTGGGGAATTAACTCATCCCATTTATTACGTACTTGATCAATCTGTTGCGCAGATGATGCATCATTTAAATTGAGGATTAAATTATTGGTAGCAATCGGATTATAATGAATGAGTAAAGGTCCAATTTCATCCAGTAGTGAGGTGTAATGAAAATCTTTAACAACCCCAATAACCTTATACGTTATTGGATTTTCACGACTTACCGTTTGTATAGTTTTTCCTATAGGGTCACTCCACTCCATCTGCTTTTGAAGCGTTTGATTTATCACTATCGTCAACGAATCAGTTCCATATTCTCTGGAGAAACCTCTTCCTTCAATAAACTCCATTTCAAAAAGGTTAAAAAAGTCATCATCCGTAGTGAGATTATACATTATAATCGGTGTACCCGGATCCTTTCCTTCAGGGATATAACCTCTACCACCAATATTTGCACCTGGGTAGCCACTCGCAATGCAAACGCTTTCGACCGAAGAGAGATTCGAAAACTCACTTTTTAATGTTTCAATTTTATTAATCAGACTTTGATTACGCAAACTTAAGATTACCTTATTCTCCTTTTCAAAACCCAAGTCTTTACTATTCATATAATTTAGCTGACTATAAATTACCGTGGTACAAATAATTAAAATGGTGGCTATTGAGAACTGAAGAACCACTAATAAATTGCGAACATAAGACTTCTTTTTCCCAGTAATTCCACCTCCTTTTAAAGCTGAAATTGGTTTAAAAGAAGAAAGATAAAAGGCCGGATAGCTCCCAGCTAACAAACCAACAAGCAATGTTAAAAGCAAGAAGAAAAGTAAAATAATAAATAGATTGTTATAAATATCGAGAGAGCCATCAGTAATAACTAAATCGCTAAAATTGGGCAATGCGATCTTAACAATCACAACTGAAATTAGCAATGCAATAAAACTTAATAGAACCGATTCACCCAAAAATTGTTTTAATAACTGGCCTTTAACCGCTCCATGAATTTTCCGCATCCCCACTTCTTTCGATCTTTTAAAAGATCTTGCAGAGGCTAAATTCATATAATTAATACAGGCTATTATTAAGATGAAAATAGCTATTGCAGAAAAAATATAGATATAATTAATATTACCATTGGTTCCTAATTCACCACGTTTATTGGAAAATAAATGGATGTCTGATAAAGGTTGTAGATATAAATCAAAAACAACATTCGCTTGCTTTAAGAAGCCCATACGGTTTTCTTCAAATTCAGCAAATTTATCTTGAAGACTCAAAAAATTTACGTTTGGATCAAGTAAGACGTAGGTATTAAGACTTATCGAACCCCAATTCTGAAATCCATATTGAGGAAGATTCTCAACCGAGGAAAACGATAACAATGCATCAAACTTAAAGTGTGAATTACTTGGGACATCTGCTACTAAGCCAGTAACCGTTAAATTAGTATTGTCATTTATACGTAATACTTTCCCGATTGGATCCTCATCTCCAAAATATTTTTTGGCTAACTTTTCTGTTAATACAATACTATTAGGGCTCATCAATACCTTATCAGCATCCCCTTTTAAAAGATCAAAGGAGAATATATTAAAGAAAGTAGAATCAGCGTAATAAATACTTCCTTCATAAAACTTATTATCAGCTTGTGAAACTAAAACCCGAGCACCCGTTTGAGATATACGGGTAAAACTTAACACCTCTGGGAAGTCTTCTGTAAGAGCAGGGCCCATTGGTCCACTCGTTAAAGCTAGATCCATAAAAGTACCGCCAATATTTGCATCAATGCAAACGCGATAGATTTGTTTCGATTTTTTGTGGAACTTATCAAAACTCATTTCATAGAAAACATACGTTAGGATAAGAATACAAACCGACATCCCGATAGCCAATCCACCGATGTTAATAAATGAATAGGAAGGCTGTCTGATCAAATGCCGAATCGCTGTTTTTAAGTAGTTGATTATCATATAATATTTTATAATTAGATTTATTGAATATGTAAAAATAATAAATATTATTAAATCAACTAATTTTTTAGTTAACAAATTTGCTAAAATACACGAACAAATTGAAGCATAAAAAAAAGTGGTAAAAGTCGATGCCTTTACCACTTTCGCAATTTTAAGTGTTTATAACTATTCGTACTTTATTGATTCAACAGGGTTGGACGTTGCTGCTCTGTATGATTGATAAAAAATAGTCAAAAAGGCTATTACAATAGCCAATATGGTCGCTAAAACAAATACCAGCCAACGATTTTCTACTTGATAAACAAAAGATTGCAGCCATTTATCCATATAATACCAGGCAACCGGAACAGCAATAATTGCAGAAATAATGATTAACTTAATGAACTTTTTTGATAGAAGAAAAATAATTTCACTTACACTCCCTCCAAAAACTTTTCTAATTCCAATTTCTTTTGTTTTCTGGCGGCTGATAAATAAAGCTAAGCCATACAGTCCCATCGCAGCAATAATAATGGCTAATAAAGCAAAACTCGT